>JBEKTG010000448.1:0-3274 GCA_049516275.1 Candidatus Acidiferrales bacterium | reverse complement strand
TACACCCGACACTCGATCTCGCGCAAGCTACAGAAAAGGATTCTCGTCGGCAGACGGGCCATACACCGAAGGCACCGGAATATTGTTGAGCCGCAAATAAACGCCCATCTGCGCGCGGTGATGGATCACGTGATTGAGGCAGAAGCTGCGGATCACGCCGATCCGCGGCGCGCTGAAAAGTTTCTTTTCGCCCGCCAACAGCGTCCACTCCTTCATCAAAGCTTCATCGCTGGCGCTAGCCAGCGAGTTTCGCAGCTCGGACACATTCTTGTCGAACGCCTCCAAAAGCTCCTTGCGCGACGTCATCACCAGCGGCTGCCGCGATGGCCCGCCTCCCGCGGGACGCATGTTGAACGAATCGTCGCGCAGAATCGTAGCGACGAAGCTCGGAAGCTCGGCCAGGTGGCCTGCTAGACGACCCAAGCTCATGGATTTCTCATGCGGTTTCCACTCCGACTTGTCCTCGGGAACGCGCTCCAGTGTTTTGCGTGTCGTTGCCATTTCGTGATCGAATTCGGGAAGTATGGAATCGCGAAGCGCCATAATGCCTCCAAAGTTTGAAATTTGTCCTTCATTCTAAAACGGGCGGTATGAATAGCCGACGACTCCCGTCGGCCACCCCTCGAATCAAGCGCCAAGCTTATTCGCAGTTGATCATCCACGGGATGCCAAAGCGGTCGGTCAACATGCCGAAGCCCGTGGACCAGAATGTCTTCTGAAACGGCATCGTCACCGTTCCCCCTTCCGACAGCGCTTTAAATATGCGCTCGCCGTCTGCCGGATTTTTCATCGAGATCGAAACGGAATAACCCTGCGGTTTTGAATAGTGCGTCGGGGGCGCGTCGGAACCCATGAGTACGCTACCGTCGACAGTCATGCGCGCGTGCAGAATTTTGTCAAGCCATTCGGGAGGAGTTTTTGCCTCCATGGGTGAGCCCGCATGTTTCATCATGGCGTCAATTTTCCCGCCAAGGCACTTTTCGTAAAATTTGAACGCTTCTTCGCACGTGCCGTTGAACAAAAGATACGGATTCACCTGCATGCTGTAATTCTCCTTTGAAATTAAGAGTGTGCTGTCTCCAGCCAAACGTAAGAATTCAATTTTTTTTCTTCGCTAACCGCCGGCGATCGCTCCAACGATCAGGAACGGTTCCTTCCCCGTCGCGACGTCCCGAGGCAGCGGAGCATCCGGTGAATCGTGCGACAAATCCTCCTGGCAAGCAAAGAAGCGCAGGAAAGGGCGGCGTTCCTGCGTCACGTGGTCGCGGATCGTCCCGCAGAGCATCGGATACCGCACCTCGAGTGCGTTCAGGACCGACCGCTGCGTGACTTCGCCCTCAACCTCCAGGCTTATCTCGGCCCCCACGCGCGCAAGCGTTCGCAGGTGTTGCGGAAGCACGACCTGAATCACGGTGGATGTCATCGCATTCCCGGCGCCTAGCGCAAAGTCTGAACCTCGACCGACAGAACCGCCGGAAGATCCCGCACAATCGGCGCCCAGCTGTCCCCGGCATCGGCCGACGCGTACACCTGGCCACCCGTGGTGCCGAAGTACACGCCGCACGAATCCAGCGAATCCACGGACATGGCGTCGCGCAGCACATTCACGTAGCAATTGCTCTGCGGCAGGCCTTTCGTGAGCGGCTCCCACTCGTTCCCGCCGGTGCGGCTGCGATAGACGCTCAGCTTGCCATCGATGGGAAAGTGCTCGGAGTCGCTCTTGATCGGAACCACGTAGATCGTCTCCGGCTCGTGCGCGTGCACATCGATCGGGAAGCCGAAATCGGTAGGCAGGTTGCCACTCACCTCTTGCCACGAATCGCCGGAGTTGTCGCTGCGCATCACGTCCCAGTGCTTCTGCATGAACAGCACATTCGGACGCGAGGGATGCATAGCGATCCGATGAACGCAGTGCCCCACCTCGGCAGTCGGATCGGGAATGTGCTGGGATCGCAGCCCCTGATTGATCGGCTGCCAGGTCTGGCCGCCATCGTCCGTGCGAAAAGCCCCCGCGGCCGAAATAGCGATGAACATGCGCTGGGGATTTTTCGGATCGATGAGAATCGTGTGCAGTCCCATTCCGCCGGCCCCGGGAGCCCAGCGCGGCCCCGATCCGTGCTTGCGCAATCCGGAAAGTTCTTCCCACGTCTGGCCTGCATCGGTCGAGCGGAACATCGCGGCGTCTTCCACACCGGCGTAGATTGTGTCCGCTTCGGTGAGCGACGGCTCCAGGTGCCACACGCGCTTGAATTCCCACGGATGTGGGGTTCCGTCATACCACTGATGCGTTCCGGGAATACCGTCGTAGGTAAACTTGTTGCCGACGGGCTCCCAGGTCTTGCCGCCGTCGCTCGAACGCTGAATGAGTTGCCCGAACCACCCGCTCGACTGTGACGCGTATAGCCGGTCCGGATCGAGCGGAGAGCCCTTCATGTGATAAATCTCCCAGCCCGCGAAGTGCGGCCCGCTCACGTCCCATTTCTCGCGCTTGCCGTCGGCAGTCAGGATAAACGCCCCCTTGCGCGTCCCCACCAGAACTCTCACCTTGCTCATGCCTCGCTCCTCGCTTTTCTAAGATGCGCCGCCGCGGCGTCCTTCATGACTCCCGAAACTTGGGAAGAATCGGCGTCGGGTCGCGGTCTCGCCAGCGCCGCCGCGTCTCCGCGATCACTGCCTCGCGATTCTTTTCCATCTGCTGGATGAAACCGCATGGCGCCCCAGTCTGCTCGTGCCGCGCCGACCAGATAAGCAATTCCAGAAGCACCGGCGCAAGGTCGATTCCCTTCTCCGTGAGACGGTAGTTCAGCCGCCGCCCGTCCGCGGGATTTGCTTCCGCGAGAATGATCCCATTCGCTTCGAGCTTCTGCAGGCGGTCCGCCAGGATGTTCGTCGAAATCCCCTCGCCCGACTCCTCGAATTCCTTGAAGGTCCGGAATCCGCGAACCATCAGGTCGCGAACGATCAGCAGCGACCAGCGGTCTCCAAACACCTCCAGCGAGATGCTCACTGGGCAATCGGACCGCCGTTGTGAAGCTGGGTGAGCCACAACGTCAGGCAGCTTATTCACATCACTTGCATATTGCAAGTAATATTTTGCTTTTCGCTGTCATCCTGAGGCCATACGCGCGAAGCGCGGATGGGTGAGGGACCTGCTTCTTCTTTCCTTCTCCGTTGTTTGCCGTCATCCTGAGGAGCGCAGCGAGGAAGGATCTCTCCTCGCGCACAATTCCTAGCGACCGCTCGCCGCCAGTAAACACGTTTTAGGGAGTCGGGG
>JBEKTG010000447.1:0-3275 GCA_049516275.1 Candidatus Acidiferrales bacterium | reverse complement strand
CGAGCCTACGCCGATATCGTCGCTCCAACCCATGACGCCCCCAGGGCTCGATCGTGTAGTCAAGACCTGCCTGGCCAAGGATCCCGAGGATCGCTGGCAGAATGCTCAAGACTTGAAGCGGGAACTGGGGTGGATTGCGGACGGTGTTTCAGGAGCCGACGGGCCCTCCCCAAGCTTGGACCGCCGGAGTATTGCACGGCCCGTGGGATGGATTGTGGCAACTATCGCGGTCGTTGTAGCTGTGGTGCTTGGTGCAGTGTCGCTGCTAAAAAAGCCGAACCCCACGCCAAGGTTGCAGGTCTCGTTGCTTCCTCCCAACGATACCTCTTATTCCATTAACTCCCGCTTTGCGATTTCGCCGGACGCAAGCAAGATTGCGTTCGCGGCTGACAATTCCGCCACGTCTCAGTCGTTGTGGATTCGTCCGCTCGATTCCACCGCCGCGCAGTCTCTGGCAGGAACGGAAGGCGCAACAAATCCGTTCTGGTCGCCGGACGGCAAGTTTGTCGGATTTTTCGCCGATGAAGAGCTAAAGACGATTGGTTCCGACGGGGGGCCGGTAACCACACTTGCAAAAGCTCTAGGGATAGGCGGGGGAACTTGGGGGCCCGACGGTACGATCGTTTTCCAGTGGGGAGTTGACGGTGGCGGGTTATTTTCGGTGTCTGCCAATGGCGGGCCGGTCTCCGAGGTGACGCGTGTTGATGCAAGTCGCAAAGAGAGTGCCCAGCGTTGGCCGTTTTTCCTCCCCGATGGACGCCACCTCCTGTTCCAGGTCAAGCTCACCACCCCCTCGCAGGATGGAAGCGTTAACGAAATCCGCGTGCTCGATCTTCTCACAAGAAAGCAGACCGTTTTGTTGAGGTCGGATTCGAACGCCGAGTATGCCAACGGATACTTGTTAAGAGTCCAGCAGGGCAGCTTGATGGCGCAGCCGTTCGATATTTCGACGCTTACGGCGTCAGGAATGCCAATTCCTTTGGCTGAACAGGTGAGCCTAACCGGTGTCGGCGTTGCCAGGTTCAGCGCTAGCCAGAGTGGATCGCTGACCTTCGAAAAGTACGACAACACAACAAAACTGGTTATGTACTCGCGGGAAGGAAAGGAGATTGGACAGGTCGCGAGCCCGAAGCAGTTCGGCGAGGTGTCGCTTTCGCCCGATGGGACCAGAGTTGCCACGATGTTCTCGGATCCGTATGGGAGAAGCCGAGCGATCTGGGTTTTCGAATTGGCCCGTGGCACATCCTCGCGGGTGACGGCTGAAGGAGCAGGCGCCGACTATCCGATATGGAATGCAAGTGGATCAGAGCTGACCTACTTTGCCCCCGCGGGCGGAGGCGGCTTTTACGTCCAGTCCCCAGATGAGCTGGGCAGCTCCGTTCTGGTGGACTCGGTCCCGATGTCGCAGCCCGACAGCATTTCGCCAGACGGCAAGCTGCTCGCGTACGCGAAGTTTATTGCCGGAAAGGGCCCGCAAATATGGATTCATGTCTTCGCGCCGGAGAAATCCGGCACGAAGGACTACCCGCTGCTGGGAACTGACTCCAATGAATTGCAGGCTCAATTCTCGGCCGATGGGCGCTGGCTGGCGTACAACTCGAATGAGACTGGCAGGGAGGAAGTTTACGTGGTTCCTTTTCCTGGCTCGTCGCACAGCGTTCAGATTTCTACATCGGGAGGGAGCCAGCCTCGCTGGCGCCGGGACGGCAGGGAAATTTATTACATTGCGCCAGACGGGAAGATGATGGCCGCAGCGATCCAGGCCGACGGGCGATCGCTTCGAGCTGCCAATCCCAAGGCGCTCTTCCAAACGAGAATCGCGTCCATCACACGTACCCCTCATGAGTATGACGTGACTGCCGATGGGCAAAAGTTCCTCATCAATAGCAGGCCAGAGCAGGCGACCCAGCCCATCACGCTGTACGTCAACTGGACCTCAGCTTTGAAGAAGTGACGTTAGCGTCTGGCACCTAAATCGGATACTCGGCGCATGCGGTAACCGGAAACTGACCCATGACCTGAGTTAGCACTCGATTGCATCGATGGAAAGTCATGGCGCATCCCGACCACCCCCGAAAGCCAGCCATGGCAACCTTTTCGCTTCGGATGCGTCTCACGAGTAGCGCGTAGAGGTGTGCATTGCGCAACCCTGCGGGCCGTGAGAATTGTAAGTCTGTGCGGCGGGTAGTAAGGTAATGAGGTGGGGTTAGCCTGGTTCAGGACATTTGTGCGAATGGCCGGGCCGGCTGAAAGCAATGGAATTATTCCTCAACTTTCTCTGGGTGCTGATTGCCGTCTTCGGACTCAGCGTCTGGCGTGTGTGCTGGGCGCCGGGGCGTTCCGGGCGGCGTGAACCGCTGCACGAGTGGACTGCGGCGGTGGCCGCGCTCGTCTTTCTGTTTTTTGCGGTTTCTCTTTCGGACGACCTGCACTCCGATCTCGTCCTGTTTGAAGAAAGCGCGAGTGGCAGGCGTCAAGCCGTTGTTCTGGCCAGCGCGCATTCCGCACATCCCGGCGTAAAAGAGGTTTCGACTTCTTCGCTTGCTGTGCTTCCGCACGTCGCCTGGGTACATCAACTTCATCGCATCGCTTATCTCGCTCCTTTTGAGCAATCGTCTCTTTCTCTTTCCCGGATCGATCTGCACTTCGGACGCGCGCCTCCGTTTACCTCGCTTTAAATCCCATTTCGTTGAGCCTTGCGGCCGCCTTCCCGTCTCTTTTTGCATGACCGGCGCCGCTTAACGTCGCCAGGTTTCGACCTTGGCGATCCCTGATTTTCAAGTCCGGCGATTCCCAATGGTATTGCTGAAGGCAAATGAGGAAGTGCGAACCATGAACCGTGCAATTTTACTTCTCGGGCTGCTTATCTCGGTGGCGGTTGCGGGCTGCGGCGATGCGAACAGTTCCGCACAAACGCAGACCCCGGCGCCTGCGAATGACGGCGCCAGTGCTGAATATGTGTCTCCGGACGCCAAAGGCGTCAAGACGATGACGGTAAGGAAGACCGCCATCCCCGAATATCTGGACCTGCCTGCGCACGTCGAAGCGGACCCTACCCGCGTGGTCCACGTGTTCGCCCCGGCGGGCGGACGGATCACGGAGATGCGCGTGCGCCCGTGGGACCACGTAGAGAAAGGCCAGACGCTGGCCATGCTGGAGAGCAGCGATCTGGCGCGCGCCGTCGCGGATTACCACAAAGCGCTTGCCGACAACCAAGTGAAGCAGAAAGCGCTTTCCCGCTCGCAGGATCTCCTGGAGCACCACGCTGTCGCCGA
>JBEKTG010000446.1:0-3276 GCA_049516275.1 Candidatus Acidiferrales bacterium | reverse complement strand
GCGGACAGCTCGCGCTTACTACGCTGGTGGAGAACTTTCCCGGCTTTCCGGAAGGAATCCTGGGCCCGGAATTCGTCGAGCAGACGCGCAAGCAAGCGCAGCGATTCGGCACGGAGTTTCGGTCGGGCGCGGTTTCGTCGGTGGATCTGAGCAAGCGCCCGTTCCAGATCGTTGCGGGAAAAGAAACCTTCGAGAGCGAGTCGCTGATCATCGCGGCTGGCGCGTCCGCCCGGATGCTCGGGATCGAGTCCGAGAAGCACCTGTTGGGGCACGGTGTTTCCACCTGCGCCACCTGCGACGGATACTTTTTCCGGAACCGCGAGATCATGGTCGTCGGAGGCGGCGATACGGCCATGGAGGAAGCGACCTTTCTTACGAAGTTTGCCAAGAGCGTGACCCTCGTGCATCGCCGCAATGAATTCCGAGCCACCAGGATCATGCTCGACCGCGCGCGTGCCAACGAGAAGATTAAGTTCATGACGCCCTACATTGTGGAGGAAGTCCACAACGTGGAGAACAAGTCGGTGGAATCCGTGCAGCTGCGCAACGTGGAAACCAACGCCCTGGTGAAAGTCGAGGTCGAGGGGGTGTTCGTGGCCATCGGACACGATCCCAACTCCGCGGTCTACAGGGGACAGATTGACATGGACGAGGCCGGCTACATCCGCACGCACGACGGGCCGAAGACGAATATTGCCGGCGTGTTTGCCGCCGGGGACGTGCAGGATCATCACTACCGGCAGGCCATCACTGCCGCGGGCTCCGGCTGCATGGCGGCCATGGACGCCGAGAAATTTCTCGCCGAAAACAAGCTGTAGCGGCGTGCGGCCGGTAGCGATGAGGCATTGCGTGCGAGGCGCTTGCTAGTTGCCCGCGGACGAAGGCGACCCAGCGCGATTGCCGGAAAGTTTAGTGCCGAGAATCGCGCGGATGGCTTGCTCGAAGGTCTGGCGCGTCTGTTCGGCGGTGTAGTGCACGGCGATGCGCCCGTCGCGCGTGTAGAGAATCGTCTCCGGCATGCTTCCTTCCCATTGCGGATTCACGCCATGATAGAACTCGTCGACGTCGATTTGCGGGTCCTGGCGATAGTTGGGAAAGCTGGGACGGAATTCCGCAAGAAAATGCCGGACGACGTGCATGTCGGCGTTCGAGTCCAGGCTCACGCCGAACACCGATAGCCCTTGCGGTTTGTACTGCTCGGCCAGCGCCACCAGGGTGGGGAACTCGTCGCGGCACGGCTCACACCAGGTGGCCCAGAAAGTTACGAGCAGGGGCTTACCCTTATATTTTTCGACGATCCTGTGATATCCGGCGAGATCGATGAGCGGAAGGTTTGCGGCAGCATCCGCTTTGGCTGCCGGCTTGGCAGGTGGGTTCTGTGCCGGCAACGGCGGCACGGTGGCTAACCCAAGCAGTCCAATGAGCGCGAAAGCAACTGAATAGAAACGCATCGGCACCTCCACGGCGCGGCGCAATATCCCCGAGCCATTCTATCGGTTCGGCGGCGATCACGGCAACCCGGAGCGCTTGGTTTAACCGCAATTTGGGCTATACAAAATAGCTTGGCCGCAATACGATAGATGCTTGCAGAACAAGCCTGCATACCAGCCTTTTTACGAGGAGATCGTTCGATGGCGTATGTGATTGCCGAGCCGTGCATAGGAACCAAGGACACCGCCTGCGTGGACGTGTGTCCGGTGGATTGCATTCATCCTCGGAAGGATGAGCCAGGCTACGAGACCGAAAAGCAGCTTTATATCAATCCCGACGAGTGCATCGACTGCGGGGCCTGCGTCCCGGTGTGCCCGGTGACCGCGATTTTCGCTCTGGAAGACCTCCCGGAAAAGTGGGCGAGCTTCACGCCGGTCAACGCGGACTGGTACAAGAAAAAGTAACGCGGTTGGCGGATGGCTCTACTGAGCCGAAAAATTCATTTGGATTGAGAGCGCGGCAGAAGGAAATCTGCCGCGCTTTTGTTTTTGCGCGAACCGAATGGTGCGCTTATTAGAAGCGGGCAGCTTAATGGCGGGTCGGGACATCAGAATGATCGAGAACAGCGCGTTGCGAGAGGGACAATGAGAAACAGGCTCGGTTTTCTGGTTCTGGCGACGGCAATGGGAATTGCGGCGCTGGCGGTGATGGCGCAAGAAGCGGCCACTCCCGGGCCGAGGGTCGTCGAGATGACCGCGGGAAATTACGAGTTCACTCCTTCTTCCGTGCATGTGAAGGTGGGCGAGGCGGTCGAAATAAAGGTGACTGCGGACGATAAGGAGCACGGCATTCGCATCAAGACGGTCGCGAAAGGCCGGGCGAAGGGCAGCGAACCGGGGATTGAGATCACCTCCGGATCGGACTGCGTCAAATTCAAGAAGAACGAAACCGGTACAATCGTTTTCACCGCGAAGTCCCCGGGCACGTACGAGTTTGAATGCTGCAAACTCTGCGGCTTCGACCACGGCAAAATGAAGGGCGAGATTGTCGTCGATCCGTAGAACCCGAATATCCCTCTCGATTTAATCCTCCGACGTCGACGCTACATTCCGCGTCGTTGGCTCCCCTGAATGCGCTTACAATCGTGCTGTCAACCATGGAAATTCGAGTTGCACTGCCGGGCGTGAAGCTGGGAGTTATCGAAGCGGATGGCGTGCGCGTTACGCCTGGCGATGAAGCCCTTGCGCGATTGATGCAGGAGATTTGTGATCGCAAGCACGCCGAGTTCACCGTCGAGAGCCTGGCGGAAGCGCAGCCGGTTCGGGCGGTTCGGGCGATGTTTCGCGAATGGTATATGGATCCATCGAAGTATCGCCCGTCTTCGGAGGCTTTGCTGCGAAGAGTCGTGCAGGGGAAAGGCCTGTATCGCGTTTCCAACGTGGTGGACGTGGGAAATCTGTGCTCGATTGAAAGCGGCTGGCCGTTCGGCTGCTACGACCGCGACAAAATCAGGGAACCCGTTGTGTTTCGGCACGGTGCCGCGGGCGAGCAATACGAAGGCATCGGAAAGCGCACGTGGCATCTGGAGGGGAGGCCGGTGCTTGCCGATCCGGACGGCCCTTTTGGCAGCCCTATCAGCGATTCCACGCGCAGCATGATCACCGAAGCCGCTCACGAAATTCTCATGGTGATCTACGCCCCCTCCGGTGCGGCCGATTCTTCCGTGGAGGCGGCGATGGATCAGGTTGCCGAGCGCCTCTCGCTATTTGCAGCGGCAAGAGAACATCGCAAGCAGATTTGCAGTTGACGCAAGCGCCGGCTCGGTAGGGAGTCAGTTTCCGGTTG
>JBEKTG010000445.1:0-3285 GCA_049516275.1 Candidatus Acidiferrales bacterium | reverse complement strand
GAAAATGCCGATCGCCAGCATTGCCCCGCCCACAACTTCCACCAGTCCCGCTATGCGTTCCACATACCCGGGTAGTCCGCCCCTTGCGCTCATGTCAAACATGAATTCGTGCGAGTGCCCGAACAGCTTCGGGTACCCGTGATAGATGAAAATGGCCCCCAGGCCCAGGCGCAGCAACAGAAGCGCCAGCGGACGCAGTTTTTCCATGCCGTGCACGCGAATGGCTCCTTGAAAAAAATCCGCCACAACTCTAGCACACGCTCTCCGCATCGTTTCGACACATCGCCCGCGTTTTTACCGTCCAGTTAACGCTCCCGCCGGATCATTCGTGTAGAATCTGTTCTGCTTTGGAGGAATTCAGCAGCGATTCATGCGGAAGATTCTGATTGGCTTCGTTGTGGTTGCGGTGATCGCGGTCGCCGCCTATTTCCACTTCCATCACGCCAAGCCCCCCGTCGAAGCGGCCTATGCGGCCAATCGCGAAGTCATCGTCTGGAGCACCACGGCCCAGGTGCGATCTCCCGTGGCCACCGCAAACTTTGGCGAACCACTGGGCATCATGAGTCGTTTCGGCGATCAGGTGCAGGTCCGCACGGCCACCGGGATCGTCGGCTGGGTAAGCGAGCATGACCTGCTTTCCGCTGAATTCTGGCAGAAAGCCAAGGACCTCGACTCGACCACATCCGCGCTTCCCATCGAGGCTCATGGGCACACCCGCGTCCTAAGCAATTTGCATCTCGATCCCGGCCGGGACTCGGCGCGGATCCGCCAAGTGAACAAGGGCGTTCCGATCGAGTTATTCGAGCGCCGCGTTGAAGTCGTTCCTCCCGCGGCGTCTTCGCCAACATCGTCGTCCGCGTCGTCGCCCGCCTCCTCGACGCCCGCGCAGGAAACGTCCGCGCCCGCTGCTGCCGCTACGAATGCCAAAAAAGAAGATTGGTGGCTTGTCCGCGCCCATCTCCCCGATCAGACCACCATGTCCGGCTGGATCATCGGCCGCTTCATCGATCTGGACGTTCCCGCTCCGCTTCCCGATTACGCCAGTTCGGCCGGAATGCGCATCGTCGCATGGTTCGAGCTGAACCGCGTTTCCGACGACGCGGGCGACGCGAAGCCACAGTATCTCGTGGTGGGCGACCGCGGCGCGGAAGGCCAGCCCTGCGATTTCACCTTGATGCGCGTCTTTACCTGGAGCACTCAGCGGGAACGCTACGAGACCGCCTTTGTCGAAAGCGATCTTTGCGGAAAATTGCCCGTGAAGCTCATGGCAGGCACCATCCCCGGCGGCGATGCCTCCTTCAACTTTGAAGACCTCAGCGGCGGCGCGCCGGAGCAGCGTCTCTACAGGATGCACCAGACCATCGTTCGCCGAATACGCCAGGGCGGCGCGCCCGGCGGAAAGCCGGCGAGCCACAAAAAGCGGTTGATGCCCCCGTCACACGGCCCAACTTCGGCTGGCGGCGCGAAGCACAAGTGAATAGATTGGTACGTATGCCTCGCCGCATCCTACTCCTGGCAATTGTTTTGGCGTTGCTCGGCGTGCTCCTGATGGGCGTCCGCACTAAGACGGAAACTCGCGCACAATCGGCCCAATCGGATAAGTCCTCCGCGGCTGCCGCCGGGCTCCAGTATCTGGGCAGCTGGGGAATGAAGGGCAGTGAGCCCGGCCATCTCGCTCAGCCCACCTGCATCGCCACCGACGCGCTCGGCGATATTTTCATCCCCGATGCCGGCAGCCGCTTCATCCACAAGTTCGGTTTTCAGGGAACGCCGCTGCTTTCGTTCCAAGATGACTGGGTCAAGTCACCCCAGTCCGTCGCCATCGACCGCGGCGGGGCCATCTACATCGCCGACGCCACCCGCGGCGGCTTCTCCGTTTTTCTGCCCAGCGGCGACCGCTACCGGGACCTCAAGCTGAAAACCCGCCCGAACGCAGAGGATATTCTCGGCGTCACCGTTGCCGACGATGGCCTCATCTTCGTCCTCGACCGAAACGCCAATCAGGTTCTCGTCTACACGCCGGTTTTCCGACTCACGCAGACCTGGCGGCCCTTTGCCAACTCCGCGGACCGCGCGAGCGCCATCGCCTATGGCCCCGATGGCTATGTCTACGTGCTTGACGGAGAAGATAACCGCATCGGCCGGTTTACCGAGAGCGGCCACGTGGTTTCTGAAATCAACGCGCGCAGGCAGGGCGGTAATCGCAGATTGGGCAATCAGTTCGCGGTTGCGAACGGCTCGGTGTTCCTGATGGATGGCGACGGCCTCACGCTTCACGTTTTCGCTTCCGACGGAACGCCCAAGTTCGATTTCGACCTCGCTCCGCAGCTCGGGCGCGAGCACCGCTTCGTCCCCGCCCTGGCCGTCAGCCCTCGCCGCGAGCTTCTCGTGCTGGACTCGCCGGGCTCCCGCGTCCTTCGCTATCGCATTAATTTCTGATATGTCTTGAAAGCGTGCCGATATCCTGGCGTTATTCTTTGCGAGTGAATGTCGCGCCGCGGAGGAACTTCCTATGCCCTTGTTACTTACGGAAGCGGATGTAAAGGCACTTTTGACCATGCCGCTCGCCCTCGAAGCGGTGGAGACCTCTTTCCAGCGCCTCGCCGACGGACAAGCCGTGCTTCAGTATCGCCAGCGGCTGCACGTTCCGGGGAAAGGCGTGTTGAACCACATGGCGGCTGCGGATCTCGTCACCGGCTACATGGGCCTGAAGATTTATTCCATTTCCCGCAGCGGTGCGCGTTTCGTGGTGACGCTGTTTAGCGCGGATTCGGGCGAGCTGGTGGCTCTGATCGAAGCCGATACTCTTGGCCAGATGCGCACCGCGGCCGCCAGCGGCGTGGCTACGCGCCTGATGGCTCGCGAGGATGCCCGCGTCGCCGCAATCATCGGCACGGGACTGCAGGCGCGCACGCAGATCGAAGCCCTTGCCGCCGTTCGCAAGCTGGATAGCATTCGCGCGTTCGGACGCGACGCCGGCAGAAGAGAAACGTTCGCGCGGGAAATGTCCGCGCGCCTCGGAGTACCGCTCACTCCGGTTTCTTCCGCCGAAGAAGCTGTTCGCGGCGCGGGCATCGTAACCACGTGCACCAGCTCCAAGGTTCCGGTCCTCGAAGGCCGCTGGCTTGAGCCGGGAATGCACCTCAACGCCGTCGGCGTGAACCAGGCGCAGAAGCGCGAACTCGATACCGACGCCGTTCTCCGCTGCGGCCTGATCGCCGCCGATTCGCGCGAGCAGTCCAAAATCGAATCGGGCGACCTGATCCAGGCCTTCGCCGCCGACGC
>JBEKTG010000444.1:0-3290 GCA_049516275.1 Candidatus Acidiferrales bacterium | reverse complement strand
GCTGGCCGTGTCCGTGTTGCGGTACAAGCAGCCGGGGGCGCGCGATTTCCGCGTGCCGCTGAATTTCAAGGTGGGCCAGACCGAGATTCCGCTCGGATTGATGATGATCACCATCACGCTGTTTGCGCTGTGCATCACGAACCTGTTTACCAAGCAGGTGGCCACAGTTTCCGGGCTGATCTTTACGGCGGTGTTCTTTGGCATCTTCGAACTTGCGGAGAAATATACGCACCGGGGCGGGCAGGTGGTGCATGCCGAGATGGACCAATTCAATCTCGAACTCGGCAGCGACCTGACCCCGGAAGCGGTGGGAGTGCAGCCGGGCAACATCCTTGTGCCGGTGAGCACCTATTACACGCTCTACCATCTGGAAGCGGCTTTGCGGCGAACCAAGGGAAAGAAGGCGGAAATCGTGGTGCTGCATGTGCGGCTGCTGCGGCGGGCGGCTTCCGGCGAATACGATCTGGCGCCGGACCAGCTCTTCAGCTCGAGCGAACAGCTGCTCTTTACCAAGGTGCTTTCGATTGCGGAGAAGGAAGGCAAGCCGGTGCGGCTGGCGGTGGCGGCGGCGAACGATTTGTGGGAAGGCATCCTGCGCACGTCGGCGAACCTGGAGTCGAGCTCCATCGTGCTGGGAAGTTCGTCGAAGATGGCGCTGACCGAGCAGGCCCGCGAAATCGGCGTGTCCTGGGAGCGGATGGGCGACCCGCGGCCGCGCGTTTCGCTGGAGATATTCACGCCTGCCGGACAGGAGCAGATTTTCTATCTCGGGCCGCACGCGCCGCGGCTGACTCCGAAAGAGATCGACTTGCTGCACAAGATCTGGCTGAAGTTGAGCGACGCGGTGCCGGGGCAGGAGACGCACCATCACGATGTCGTGCATTTCGCGCTGGACGAGGTGGAAAGAGAACTCGCGGATGGAAAAGAGGATGGAGTTCGCCAGCGCTTCCGCGATCATCTGCAGGAAATTCGCGACCGCCGGGTAGCGCTCTAGTTCTGCGGGGCAACCGGCTGAAAGGGGAACGTGGCTGAAGGACGCATACTCGTGGTCGACGACGATCCGCAGACGAGGCGGGTCATGCGCACCTCGCTGGTGGAGCAGGAGTATGAAGTGGCGGACGCGCGCGGCGGGCAAGACGTGCTCGACCGAGTGCGCGCCGAGAGGTACGACCTGGTGGTGCTCGATCTGGACCTTCCCTGGATAGCGGGACTCGACACCTGCCGGAAGATTCGCATGTTCTCGGAGGTGCCTATTATCGTCACCACGGCGCGGGCGGGCGAGAAGGACAAAGTCGCCGGGCTCGATGCCGGAGCCGACGATTATGTGGCCAAACCGTTCAGCATGCCGGAAATGCTCGCGCGCATCCGCGCCACTCTCCGGCGAAAGCCGCAACATGCCGAACAGAGGACCAAGCGCATCCGGCTCGGCAAGGTTGAGATCGATTTTCTGTCCCGGCGGGTGATCACGCCGACCAGGCAGCTGCGGCTTACTTCCAAGGAATTCGACCTGCTTTCCTATCTTGCCGCGCATCCTAACCGCCCGATCACTCACCGCGAATTGCTGCACGCCGTATGGGGGCCGGAATTCGGCGAACAGCATGAGTATCTGCGGGTATTCATCAACCGGTTGCGGAAGAAGATTGAATCCTCGCCGAAAGAACCGAAGTATCTTCTGAAAGAGCCCTGGGTAGGCTACCGCCTGGAAATTCCAACGGAGTAGCGCTCACTGTTCTCGACTGCGAGATTCTCTAGGCAGAGGTCTGCGGCGTTTGAATGGGGAGTCCCGCTGTTTCCCACCCGGCAATTCCTCCGGCAATTTCGCTTACGCTATCGAATCCGGCCCGCTGCAGCAGGCTTGCGGCTATGGACGAGCGGTAGCCTCCGGCGCAATAGAGCAGCACGGGGCGATCTTTGGGAAGTTTTCCCAGATTTTCCACCAGATGATTGAGGGGGATGCTCATGCTTGCAGCAATGTGCTTCTGGTCGCGCTCGCGCGGGGCACGGACGTCTATGAGGAGATGCGGACCGCCGGACGCGAGGAGTTCGGCGGCAAAAGGCGCGCTGAGGCGCTCGGTTGCAGAGAGGAGTTCCGGGCGCGAGTCGAGGCTGTGAAGGCCGTCCTGCAGGTATCCGACGACGTGATCGAAACCGATTCTCCCTAGCCGCGTGACGGCTTCGCCCTCCCGGCCGGGGCCGGCAATGATCACGATGGGGCGATCACGGTCCAAGACGGTTCCGGCCCAGGTGGCGTACTGGCCGCCGAGGCCGATGTTGATGCTGCCCTTGAGGTGCGCCGCCGCAAACTCGCCGGGATCCCGCGTATCGACGATCTGGGCGCCCGCTTCCTGCAATGCCAGCACGCCGTCGAGCGGCATCGCGGTCACGCGCGCGAGCGTTTCGTCCAGGGTAGGCCGCTCCTTGCTGTTCAGCACGGCGTCGAAGGTGAAGTAGGCCGGGGCATCCGGTTGGTCCGCGGTGACGACTTCGATGAAAGCTGCCTTGGTCATGGGCTGCAGGGCGTAGTTCGAGCGGCGCTGCTCGCCGAGCGTCGAGACCGTTTCCTTGCTGAGGGCCTTGCCGCAGAGCGAGCCGGCTCCGTGAGCCGGATAGACGAGGCTATGGTCCGGCAGCGCGAGCAGTTTGGTGTGCAGCGAATCGAAAAGCATGCCACCCAGCTGAGAGGCCGACCAGCCCAAAGCCGCGCGCAGGTCGGGGCGTCCGACATCTCCGATAAACAAAGTGTCTCCGGTGAGGACGGCCTGCGGCTGGGTATCGCTGACGGCCAAGTCGTAAACGACGATCGAGATCGATTTCGGGGTGTGTCCCGGCGTCTCGAGCGCCTTCAGGCGTACTTGGCCGAATTCAAGGATGTCGCCGTCGCGAAGGGGGATAAAGGCGTACGCCGCTTTCGCCGCGCCTCCCAGGTAAATCTGCGCGCCCACGCGATCGCGGAGTTCGAGATGTCCGGCGATAAAATCGGCGTGCAGGTGAGTGAGGAATACGTGCTTAATGGTGAGACCGTGTTCCGCGGCAAAAGCGATGTAGTGATCCGTGTCGCGCTGCGGGTCAATAACGGCTGCCGTGCCGGACGCTTCGTCCCCGATCACATAGGACGCGTGCGCCAGACACGGCAGGTAGAATTGCTTGAGGATCACCGTGTGATTGCCCCGTTTGCGGAATGCTAGCGCGGCTGGGGGACGATCCGCAGATAAGGCCGGGGAGATTTCCATCCGCCGGGATACTTCTGCTTGGCCTCTTCGTCGGAAACGGCGGGGAGGATAATCACGTCG
>JBEKTG010000443.1:0-3297 GCA_049516275.1 Candidatus Acidiferrales bacterium | reverse complement strand
AAGGACGGCGTGACTGTGGCAAAAGAAATCGAGCTGCAGGATCCGCTCGAAAACATGGGCGCACAGATGGTGCGTGAAGTCGCGTCGAAGACCTCGGACGTAGCGGGCGACGGCACGACCACCGCAACCGTGCTGGCGCAGGCCATCTTCCGCGAAGGCGTGAAGACGGTGGCCGCCGGCGCAAGCCCCACGGCTCTCAAGCGCGGCATCGAGCGCGCGGTGGAAGTGGCCGTCGAGGAAGTGAAGAAGTTCCACAAGGACGTGAAGGGCGAAATGATCGCGCAGGTGGGCACGATCAGCGCGAACAACGACAAGCAGATCGGCTCGATCATCGCGGAAGCGATGAAGAAGGTCGGCAAGGACGGCGTGATCACCGTCGAAGAATCCAAGACGATGGAGACGACGCTCGAAGTGGTCGAAGGCATGCAGTTTGACCGCGGCTACCTTTCGCCCTACTTCGTCACGGACCCCGAGCGGATGGAATGCGCGCTCGAGGACGTGCGCATCCTGATCCACGAAAAGAAGATCAGCTCGATGAAGGACCTGCTTCCCCTGCTCGAGCAGATCGCCAAGATGGGCAAGCCTCTGATGATCATCGCGGAGGACGTCGAAGGCGAAGCGCTCGCCACACTCGTGGTGAACAAGCTGCGCGGCACGCTGCAGTGCGTCGCCGTGAAGGCGCCGGGCTTCGGGGATCGCCGCAAGGCCATGCTCGAAGACATCGCCACTCTGACGGGCGGCAAGGCCATCACCGAAGATCTCGGCATCAAGCTCGAGAACGTGAAGGTGGAGGACCTGGGCCGCGCCAAGAAGGTGACCATCGACAAGGACAACACCACGATCGTCGAGGGCGCGGGCAAGTCGAGTGAAATCGAAGGCCGCGTCAAGCAGATCCGCGCGCAGGTGGAAGACACCACGTCGGACTACGACCGCGAGAAACTGCAGGAGCGGCTGGCCAAGCTGGTGGGCGGCGTCGCCGTCATCAAGGTGGGCGCGGCTACCGAGACCGAGCTTAAGGAAAAGAAGGCTCGCGTCGAGGACGCCATGCACGCCACACGCGCGGCGGTGGAAGAAGGCATCGTTCCGGGCGGCGGAGTGGCGTTGGTGCGCTGCATCAACGCACTCGAAAAGCTGAAGCTCGAAGGCGACGAAGCGATTGGCGTCAACATCGTGAAGCGCGCTCTCGAAGAGCCGATGCGGCAGATCGCGCTCAACGCCGGACACGAAGGCGCGGTAATCGTCGGGCGCATCCGCGAATCGAAGGACGACAACTTCGGCTTCAACGCGGACAGCGGTGAGTTCGGGGACCTGGTGAAGGCTGGCGTCATCGATCCAGCCAAGGTGACCCGCCTCGCGCTGCAGAACGCCGCGTCGATTGCCGGCTTGATGCTCACCACCGAAGCGCTGGTGGCCGACATCAAGGAAGATGAAAAGAAGGCGGCCGGCGGCGGTGGCGGTATGCCCCCGGGCGGCGGCATGGGCGGGATGTACTAAACACCAGCCGGTCGCGCGCAAGCGATCGACTGACGGGAAGCGAGGGCGCCCTGGTAACTCCGGGGCGCCCTTTTTGCTTGTGAGCAGGATTATGTGCGTTTTCCGATTTTGCGGACAGGTGGTTGCCTCGCGACTCATTTTGGCCGGGGCGCAGGGGTAGTGCGATATCATTGGAGCATCGAGAATTGGGAAGGGGACGCTGGGCTAGAAAGAGCGTGTCGGGCGGATCATGAGCGATCACAAACCACCATTTGCGACGATTGAAGAGGCGATCGAGGATATTCGGCAGGGGCGGATGATCGTCCTTGTGGACGACGAAGATCGCGAGAACGAAGGCGACCTGACGATGGCCGCCGAAAAGGTGACGCCGGAAGCGATCAACTTCATGGCCAAGTATGGCCGCGGGCTTATCTGCATCACGCTCACGGAACAGCGCTGCGAACTCCTGGGGCTCGCGCCGATTTCGCCGCGCAATACTTCGGCATTTGGAACGCCTTTCTGCGAACCGATCGACGCGCGCCTGGGAACGACCACCGGCACGAGCGCTTCGGATCGCGCCACCACGATTCTCGCCGCAACCGATCCAAAGACGAGGCCTGAAGACCTGGCGCGTCCGGGGCACGTTTACACGCTGCGCGCGCGCAATGGCGGCGTGCTGGTGAGGGCGGGGCAAACGGAGGCGTCGGTCGACCTGGCGCGCATTGCGGGGCTCGATCCCTCCGGCGTGATCTGCGAAGTGATGAACGACGATGGAACGATGGCGCGCATCCCGCAGCTGACGGAATTCTGCAAAGAACATGGATTGAAACTGGTCACGGTGGCGGACGTAATCCGCTACCGGATGCAGCACGAGCGCTACGTGCGGCGGATCGCCGAGTCGGTGCTGCCGACCAAGTATGGCGAATTCAGGATGATCGCGTATTCGAGCGACGTGGACAACGAACTGCACGTCGCGCTGGTGCGCGGCGATCTGCAGCAGTGCGGCCGGGCGGCATCGGGCGATCATCTGCCGCTGGTGCGCGTGCATTCGCACTGCCTGACCGGGGACGTGCTCGGATCGACCGCGTGCGACTGCCGGGAAATGGTGGAGCGGTCGCTCGAGGCGATCGCCGAAACGCATTGCGGGGTCTTCGTGTATCTGCACCACACGGGGCGCGGGTTTCAAATCGACGCCCGCCCCCCGGAGGGCGCGACGCTGCCGCGGATTCTCTACCATGCGCGAGGGCAGCTCGATAAAGATCTGGGGAGACAGCGGCTTGTTCAGCATGAGAGCGGAATCGGGGCGCAGATTCTTACCGACCTTGGTCTGCAGAAAATTCGCGTGCTGACGAATCACCCGCGCAAGGTGGTGGCGCTGGAGGGATACGGCGTGGAGATCGCGGACCAGATTCCATTTTCGATTGGCAGCAGGAAGAAAAACCACCAGGTGCTTTGAGCCGGCGGCTAGGTCGGCTTGCCTTTAACGAATACGTAGGGGCGCAGCTTCTCTAGTTTGACCTTCGAGATGCCGTGGATGGCGAGCAAGTCTTCGACGCGCTGAAACGGCCCGCTCTTCTCCCTAAAACTGACGATTTCCTGTGCTGTACCGGGGCCGACTTCCGGCAATTGCTGCAGCTGGGCTGCGGTCGCGGCATTCAGGTCTAGCGGCTTTGCCGGCGGACGTTTCGGGGCTGCGAAACAGCTTGTGACAGCAACGAGGACGAACGCAGCCGCGGCAAATCTCCGGCGAAAAGGGTGCAGCAACATCCGCTTCATTCGCCGACTCGTCGGCCGCTTCATCGGCGCCGCTTGATGGTCCACAGG
>JBEKTG010000442.1:0-4140 GCA_049516275.1 Candidatus Acidiferrales bacterium | reverse complement strand
GCTGATGTTTTTCAGGTTGTGGACGCGCGCTCCGCGCACCTGAATGGCCTCTTCGCCGTCAGCCACGTCGCGCCCCGCCTTCTTAGGCAGTTTGCTCCCCAGGACAGGATTGCCAGGCACGGTCTTCTCAGTGGGTTCCAATGGCATGTGCGTAAACCCAAAATTATACGCTGCCGCACAAGCCGCTTCAAATCGACGCCTGGCAAGCGGTCGCTAGGAGTTGTACAACGTTTACTTTAAAATCGGTTCGTCAAGGGCCTATTGTGAACGACTCACATTTCGAGCGGGTGATTTGGATTGTGCTGGATAGTGTGGGCATCGGGGAGCTTCCCGATGCTGCCGATTACGGCGATGTGGGCCGCGACACGCTGGGGCACATTGCGCGATCGCGCCCGTTGCAGCTGCCCAATCTCGTGCGGCTCGGGCTGGCGAACATCAAGCCGCTCGCCCATCTTGCGCCGCCCGCGCAGCCAGCCGGTAGCTATGGCAAGGGCGTAACGGTTTCTCCTGGGAAGGACACGACGACCGGGCACTGGGAAATGGCGGGCATCTGGCTCGACCAGGCGTTCCCCGTCTACCACCACGGCTTTCCCAAGGAGCTGATCGCCGAGTTCGAGCGGCTGATCGGCCGCCGCACCATCGGCAACAAACCCGCCTCCGGCACCGAAATCATCAAGGAATTGGGCGAGGAGCACGTGCGCACGGGCTTTCCGATCGTGTACACGTCGGGCGACAGCGTTTTTCAGATCGCCACGCACGAGGACGTGATTCCCATCGCGGAGCTTTACCGCATGTGCGAGATCGCGCGAAAGCTTCTCGACGGGCCGAATCGCGTGGGAGCTGCTCGACGTGCTTGCGGAATGCGGCGTACCCGTCTTCGGCGTGGGGAAGATCCACGACATTTACAACGGGCGCGGGGTAGGGAATTACGTCACCACGAAAAATAACGCCGATGGCATGGTCAAGCTCACAGAATCACTTAAGCGCCAGCCGGGCGGGCTGATCTTCGCCAACCTCGTCGATTTCGATATGCTCTATGGGCATCGCAAAGATGTGGAAGGTTTCGCGCGTTCGCTGGAAGAGTTCGACGCGCTTCTCGGCCCGTTCCTCGCGCAATTGCGGCCGTCCGACCTGCTGATCATCACCGCCGATCACGGCTGCGACCCCGATCCCGTGAATCCCACCACAGACCACTCGCGCGAATACGTACCGATCGTTGCGTACACGCCCAGCGTCACTCATGGAGTCAACCTCGGGGTTCGCGACACGCTCGCTGATATGGGCCAGACCATCGCCGAGAATTTCGGCGGCAAAATTCTGCATGGAACCAGCTTCCTCGCTCGCCTGACGAACAGCTGAATCCGGTGAGTTTCCTTGTTAGAAGAAAAAGCAGATCCCTCGCTTTGCTCGGGATGACAGCGTGTGGTAAGTGTGCAGGGACTGAATGACAGGGGTGGCGTGGCGAGTATCCAGGACCGAATGACAGGGGGCGTCGTGGTGACTACCCTGGAACCGAACGACAACGGGAGGCGGGGCTAGCGACCGAGCGGCGGTCAGTCGCCGGAGGCGGACTTTTGCGCGTAATAGCCGGTGCGCGTGCGCACCGACAGCTTGCCGTGCCCTTGTGAGGGAATCAGCTGTACCTGCACGGGACGGAATGTGCCGTCCTTTTCAGCGTTGGTGGGATAGTAGCCGATGGTGTACTGATTGCGGATGTCGCGCGCGACCTGTTCGCAGACCGGCTTCACTTCGTCGAGAGTTTCCGGGAAATATGCCATTCCACCGGTTACTTCGGCCAATTCCTTGAGTTCCTTCGACGACCGGCGCACCATTTTCTTGTCGTTCTTGCGGTCGTCGGCGCTGAAGACGCCTATGGTGTAGATTGCCGCGTTGGACTGCTCGGCTTCCTTCATCGTGTCGGCGAGGGTTTTGCGGCTGGCGTCGTCGTCTCCATCGGTAATCACCAGCAGAACGCGCTTGTCTTTGTGCCCCTTCTTCAAGTGTTCGAGCGAACCGATCACCGCGTCGTAGAGCGCTGTGCTGCCGCGCGTATCGATGCGCGATAGGGCGTTGTCCATATCCCTGGGGTCGCTGGTGAAATCGCCGTCGGTGTCGAGATAGTACTCGTCGTTGAAATTCACGACGAAGGCTTCGTCCTGCGGATTGCTGGTCTTCACAAACGTCATCGCGGCGGAGTTCACCTGCTCGCGCTTTTCGCGCATGCTGCCGCTGTTATCGATCACCAGCCCCATGGTTACGGGAATATCCTCGCGCGTGAACACCGAAATATTCTGTTCGATCTTGTTCTCGAAAACCTTGAAATCGCCCTTCTTCAGGTCGCTTACGAACTGCCCCGCCTCGTCGGAAATCGTCACATGGAGCACCACGAGGTCGACGCTGGCTTTGATGCTGCCGCTGCCTTGTCCGGACTGCTGCCCCGGGGGCGTATAGCCCGGAGGAGGCGGCACATTCGGAATCGCCGAAGGCGGCAAAGTATTCTGGTTCTGCGCGAGAGCTGCTGGGTTTAAGCCGAAGACCGTCAGCGTGAGGACGGCGAGGAAGGCGATCAGGCCCCCGAAAAAAGCGGCACCGATCGAACTCACGCCTCTTTCTGGCCGGGACAGGAGCGGATGTTCCCGGTGCGAGCTGGATTTAATGGCCCGGAGCGTAGTATCCGTTCTTGGCGTCAACGGTAAGAGGTGGGAGCCCCTTAGGCGGCCGCAGCTTGATTTTGATTTTGCGCCACTTGCCGTCATGTGCTCGATCCGTTGGACTGTACCCGATGACATATTGATTGCGCAGCTCCATGCTGATTTTGGTGGCAATGTCCGGAAGATCGTTCAGGTTCTGAACGGTGAACGAGCGGCCCCCCGTCATCTCCGTTAAATCGTTGAGAAGGGACGGGCCCGACCGCTCCTCCGGCGTGGGGCCTCCATCGGCTTCGAAGAGTCCGATGGAATAAATCTGCACATCCGCTTCCTGCACGAATTTGCGGACGTCCGTTTCGCTGTACCGACTATGATTATCTCCCCCATCCGATATGATGAGCAAAGCTTTCTTGGTGTTGTGTGCTCCCTTCATCTGGCTGAGTCCGAGATAAACGCCGTCGAACAGAGCGGTGAGTCCGTGGGCTGCGGTGTACATTAGCCGATTCTGCAATTCGTCCACGCTGGCAGTGAACTGGCTCACCAGCTGCGCGCGATCGTTGAAGTTCACCAGGAAAAATTCGTCCTGCGGATTCGCGGTGCGGAAAAACTGCACGGCGGCGAGGCGGGATTTGTCGATCTTGTCGGTCATGCTGCCGCTCATGTCGAAAATCACGCCGATGGAGACGGGAGCGTCTTCGCTCGTGAACTTGACGATTTCCTGCTCGGCGCCGTTTTCAAACACGCGGAAATTTTCGCGGTCGAGGCCGGTGACAAGACGCCCGATGGGGTCGGTCACGGTGACGTTAACCAGCGTCATTTCCGTGGACGTTTTTAGGACGCGCCCCTTTTCGATCTTTTGGGTGTCGGGCGGCGGCTCGGCGGGTCCGGTGGAATTGTCCTGAGCTTTTGCGACAGGGCTACAAAGGTGGGCGAGAAGAGCGATCAATCCGAGGAACGCCCAGCGCCTCGCTGAGCTCTCAGAGCGGTGGTTCACGGGTACCTCCGGACGCCCTCTCGTCTTCCTCATCTTAGCACTCGCTGCAACCAAATCAAGGCCGGCAAATTCCGGGTGTTGTGGTGGTAATTCCTGTATTTCATGTTGCTGCCGTTCGAACGAAAGGTTGCTCCGTGCTACTATCCGGATGGATGCGATAAAGAAAAGCAATCGAGGAAACCTGATGGCGAACCCCGGCAGCACGAAAGTCCTCGCGGTAATCCCGGCGCGCCAGGCCTCGGTCCGCTTTCCGGGCAAGCCGCTGGCGAATATTGCGGGCAAGCCCATGATCCAGCACGTGGTCGAGCGCGTGAAGCAGGCCACCTTGGTGGACCGGATCGTTGTCGCCACCGACGAAGATGCGATCAAGAAAGCGGTGGAAGCCTTCGGCGGGGAAGCGATTCTGACGCGCCATGACCACCGCAGCGGAACCGACCGCGTAGCCGAAGTGGCCGCGCATGTGCCAGCCGAAATTTACGTGAACGTGCAGGGGGACGA
>JBEKTG010000441.1:0-3321 GCA_049516275.1 Candidatus Acidiferrales bacterium | reverse complement strand
CGTTGAAATGACGGGTCTTTTCGACGGAAGAAATGTTGGTCGGTTCCTCGACCACGCACACCAGCTTTTGATTGCGGGTGGGACTGCTGCAGTAAACGCAGGGGTCGACATCGGTGATGTTGTTGCAGATGGAGCAGAGACGCAGCCGGGCTTTAACGTCGCGGACGGCGGAGGCGAGAGCCTCGGCGTCATCCTCGCTGGAGCGCAGAATATGAAAGGCGAGGCGCTGCGCGCTCTTGCTGCCGATTCCCGGCAACTTCTTGAGTTCATCGATGAGCCGGGCCATCGGTTCGGCAAAACGAGACATAGGACTTGTGATTGGTGATTTGTAATTGGTAATTGAAGGGCTCAGGGCGGTGCTTGAGATTTCCAATTACCAATTACCAATTACAAATTACCAATTACCAATTACAGATTTAGCCCCAGTCCGCCGAGCATTCCGCCCACGCTCGATTGCATGGCCTGATCGACTTTGCGGCTGGCTTCGTTGAGTGCGGCCATCACGAGATCCTGCAGCATGTCGACATCTCCGGCTTTTACCGCTTCCGGATCAATCCTGATGGCGAGCACCTGCTTGCGGCCATCCATTTTAACCGTCACCGAACCGCCTCCGGCCGAGGCCTCGACCACGGTCTGTTCCATTTTTTTCTGCAGCGTCTCGTACTGCTGCCTGGCTTGCGTCATTAGTTCCTGCAAATTGAATCCGGACATAGAAAACCTTTTCACCGCCGAGACGCCGAGGGCGCGGAGAAAAACAAATTCAGGCTTTGCTTTTCCCGGCTTCCTCTGCGTCTTGACGGTTCGAGCTTTTATTGCTTCTCGCGATAATCGATCACGGTGCGGATTTCTGCTCCTAACTTTTCTTTCATGCGCTGGACGATCGGGTCTTGTTCGGCACGGCTACGCGCGCTTCCGTTCGATGCCGCTGTCGACGCCCGGCGGGGCGCGGTTGCCGATGGCTGTGCTCCGCCGGGCTCGACTTGCAGTTTGATCGGCTTTCCGGCCAGACCGCTGGCGGCTGCTCCGGCGACGCGGCGGGCTTCGGCGGTGAATGACATTTCGATCATGGTGCTGGAGGCAGCCACTCTGGCGATGAGCACGCTGCCATTCAGGCTCCAATTCGCGCTTTCCAAAATTGACACCAGCATCTGCTGATTGCCGAGAGCGTTGAGGACGGCGTCGCGCAGAGATTCGGCGGTCGCTTCCGCGCGCAATTCGCGGGACTCGGAGCGGGCGTTCACGGCCGGGGGGACGGGCGAGACGCCCGTCGCTCCATCGTTTAGTGCCGGGGGGTCTGGCGAGAAGTCGTCCAGGGCGGGGGCGGCTGAACCCATGATCACGATATTGCGGGGGTCGCGGGCGAGGGCGACCGCGCCACTCGGGGCTTCGGACTCTGACTTGGGATAGTTTTTTCTCGCGGTGTCGGCGGCAAAGGGCGACACCGTGTTGGATCGCGCGGATGCGGGCGGCTCGGTGCGGCGGGAATCCACCGACGAAACGGGAACCGGTCTGGGCGTGGCGCGAACAGGTCCGGGCATCGAGGCCGCCGCATCGCTCAGCAACTGCTCGATCGGCAGCAGGCGTTGCGCGTGCGCCATTTTCAGCAATCCCAGTTCGAGATGGAAGCGCTGTTCCTGGCGGTATCCGAGCTCTCCGTGCGTGCGAAGCATGATCTGCAGATGGCGCGCCAGCTCTTCCTCGGTGAACAGATCGGCGATGCGGCCGACGCGGGCGCGCTCATCAGAGGAAATCTGCAGCAGCGGCGAGTCCTTTCCGGCGATTTTCGCCACTGTGACATTTCTGAGGAAGCGCACCAACTGGCGGGCAAAATGCGTCGGACTGTGGCCTTCGCCGATCAACTCGTCAACCAGAACCAGAATCTTCTCGCTGGCACTGTCGGCGACGGCCTGCATTACGGTTTCGAGCGCGGCGGCCGGAGCGGAACCAATCAGGCTGCGAACCGCATCGGCGGTGAGATGGTCGGAGGTGGAGGCGATGGCCTGGTCGAGGATGGAGAGGGCGTCGCGCATGGAACCGTCGCCCGCTTCGGCGAGCAGGGCGAGAGCGTCTTCGTCGGCGGGGATGTTCTCTTTGGTAACGATGTCGCGGAGTTGTCCGATGATGGCGTCGAACTTCATGGCGCGATAGCTGAAGTGCTGGCAGCGCGAGCGGATGGTCTGCGGAATATCCTCGGGCTGGGTGGTGGCCATCATGAAGATGACGTGGCTGGGGGGCTCCTCCAGCGTTTTGAGCAGCGCGTTGAAGGCGGCGTCGGTGATCTGGTGTGCCTCGTCGAGAATGTAGATTTTGAAGCGATCGCGGGCGGGACGGTAACGCGCGGCCTCGCGCAATTCGCGAATCTCGTCGATTCCGCGGTTGGTGGCGGCATCGATCTCGATCACGTCGACGGAATTGCCGTTGCGAATCTCGGTGCAGGAATCGCAGACGCCGCAGGGCTCAGCCACGGGCTTTTCCGAGGAACGGCAGTTCAGGGCCATCGCCAGGATGCGGGCGACGGTGGTTTTACCGATGCCGCGGTGGCCGCTGAAAATATAGCCGTGCGCGATGCGCTCTTGCGCAATGGCATTTTGCAGAGTGCGGGTGACGTGTTCCTGGCCGATGACATCGGAAAATTTCTGCGGACGGTATTTGCGCGCCAGGACCTGGTAGCTCATCGGAATCACTGATTATACAATTTCGCGGAAGCGCGGCTGCGAGGCCGGAGCTTCGAGCCCGGAACCAATCGGATTCGCGCAGGTCGAGCTGGGTTCGCACTGTGCCGCTTGCACGGCTGACGCCTGCGCGGTAGGCTCATCAATTAGTTTCTTACCGCAATATTTGGAGACGATGGATTATGCAATTGAGAATGAGCACACGAACGTTGGAGGGTGCGTTAGTGGTGGATTGCAGTGGCAGGCTTGTGTTTGGCGAAGAATCGGCCAGCCTGCGCGATGTGGTCAAGAAACTGATAGCCCAGACGCCAGCGATTGTGATGAATCTGCGCGAAGTGAATTACATTGATAGCGGCGGACTGGGAACGCTGGTGTCGCTTTTTACCAGTGCGCGCAACGCCGGGGGCGCGGTGAAACTGGCGAGCCTGAGCCAGCGCGTAGGCGACCTGCTGCAGGTGACCAAGCTGCTTACGATTTTTGAAGTGTTCGACAACGAGGAAGCGGCGGCGCGGTCGTTCAAAAAAGGCGCGGCTTAGAGGGCTTTGTCAACGCCGGCCCCTAAAGAGGCCGTTCTATTTCGAACGACCTACGGTATCGCTAAAGCGATCCCCTGATACGAAGCAGGGTGTCTCAGCATTCGGTTTAGCCA
>JBEKTG010000440.1:0-3330 GCA_049516275.1 Candidatus Acidiferrales bacterium | reverse complement strand
TCCAGCGAACACGTGTCCGGAAAATTGCCTTTGAAATGCGAAGTGTCGACTTCAATGCGCCGAATCGCGCCCGGCAAGCCCAGTTTTACGATGGTCCAGTCGTGGCCCGGGCCGCGCCTGCGCCGGGTCTCCCAGCCGTCGCCCATGTTCTCGCCCAGGCCGGGCATGAGCAGGTTGAGCGGCACGCCGAAAAATTCGTCGCTCGACTGAATGATCCTCGCGCCGTTGGCGACGCTCGCGAGATCGATTTCCGGGCGCTCGACGCGGCTCCTATCCGGAACCACTTCTCCATGCACGCGCAGCCGGGCCACGCCGCCATCGGGATAGATGTTCAGCCGCAAGTGTGTGAAGCGCCCGCTGCCGGGAACAGCGAACTCGTTTTGCGAGTCGCCTGCGAGCGGAGTTTCCGGGAGAAGCTCCGCCCATTTCGTTTTCGGCGACACCACTTTGGCGCGTTCGCCCGCATAGGGCGCGCTGCCGAGATCGCAAGCCTCGAGTGAAAATCGGGCGGGATAGTTGCCTTTGAAGTGGCTCGTATCCACAACGACGCCGCGAACGATGCCGGGCAGTCCCAGTCGAATAATGCACCAGTCGTGGCCGGGTGTACGGCGCCGGCGAGTTTCCCAGCCGTCCATCCACTTGCCTCGGGAGGTGAACTTGCCCTCGATAAAAATGGGCTTCGAAGTCTTGAGCAGGTTCGATTTGGGCGCGAAAAATTCGTCGTTGGCTGCGATGGCGCGGCCGCCGAGGCGTTCGGATGCGAGATCGACGAGCTTGCGGAAGTCGTTCATATCTTGCCGCGGAGCAGAACCTGTCCGTGGGGAAGCGACAGAAATTCGCCGCGGTCGAAAATTTTGCGTCCGCGGAGAAAAGTTGACTCAACCACTCCTGCGAGTTCCCGTCCCGCGTAGGGAGTGACTTTGTGGCGATGGTGCAGCTGTGCCGTGTCCACGGTGAACTTCGCCTCGGGATTCCAGATGACGAGGTCGGCGTCGCATCCCGGCGCAATCGAGCCTTTCCGCTTTTCGATTCCGGCCAGACGCGCGGGATTGCGGCAAAGCCACTCGGCCATATGCGTCACAGCATAGCCGCGAGGGCGCGCTTCCGTCCACACGGCGGCAAGGCTGAGTTGCAAGGAGGCGATTCCGCCCCAGGCGCGCAGAAAGTCTCCTTGCTCGGGAAGTTTCATCGAGGGCAGGCACGGCGAGTGATCGGTGGCTATCATGCTGATGGTGCCATCGCCGAGCGCCTCCCACAGCTTTTCGCGATTCTCGCGCTCGCGAATGGGCGGCGCGCACTTGAATTCCGTGGCGCCGTCGGCGATTTCTTCGGAAGCGAACGTCAGATAGTGAGGGCAAGTCTCGGATGTAATGGCGAGGCCTTGGGACTTCGAGGCGCGAAGCTGCGGAAGCGCATCGGAGGAAGAAACATGAACGATGTGAATATGCGTCTTGAATTCGCCGCTCAAGCCGGTGAGTAGAGCAATGGCTTGATCCTCAGCGGCGCGGGGCCGCGCCGCCAGCCACGCTGCGTACTTTCGCGGGGACGGCGAAGCGTTGTCCTTTGCGCTTTTCTTCGCCGCTTCTTCAATCGGGCCGGGAATTTCGGCGTGTGCGAGCAAAGGAGCGCCAAGAGCGGCCAGGGCGGGCAGTGCGTCGCGAAGATCCGATTCCGCGACGCCGGGAAAGTCGTCCACTCCGCTCGGCACGAGAAAACATTTGAAGCCGAATACTCCCGCTTCCCACAGGGGCGCGAGCTGGTCTGTGTTGCCCGGCACCACGCCGCCCCAGAAACCGACGTCCACGCTCAGCTTGCCCGCGGCGGCCGCCACTTTTTCGCGATAAGCGGAGGCAGTCGTAGTGGCGGGGAGGCTGTTCAGGGGCATCTCGATGATCGTCGTGACGCCTCCGGAAGCCGCCGCGCGCGTGGCCGTCGAAAATCCCTCCCAGTCTGTGCGCCCCGGCTCATTGATGTGGACATGCGTGTCGACAAGGCCGGGAAAAACCACCGAGTCGGCTGCTTCGTGTATCGGCACGCCAGTCGGAACGTCCTCGAAGCTTGAAATTGCGGTGATCACGCCCCCGCGAATGTGGATGGCGGCCGCCCGTTCGCCTTCGGGCGTAACGATTCGCAGACCGCGAACGATCAGATCGGGCTTATCTGCGGGCGGCACCGAAGCGGCTGAAGGGTTAGGCATATCGCTTTACGCGGAAAGTTTTTCCAGGAATTCAGCGAGCAGGTTTTGCGCGACGCGGCGGCGGTAGCGCGCGGTGGATCGCATATCGTCGATGGGCGCGATTTCGCGGGCCAGTGCTTCTTGCGCAGCCTTGGAAAGCGCCGGCGACAGTTGCTCGCCCTGGAGCATCTGTTCCGTGGCCGTGGCCCGCAGAACGGTGGGAGCAATGCTGCCCAAAGCGATGCGCACGTCCTCGATTTTCCCGTTTTGGACGAGTGCCGCCCCGGCAAAGCACACCTTGGAAATTGCCTGAGCGCGGCGCGTGCCAACTTTGCGGTAGTGCTGTTTCCACGCGGGTCCCCCGTTGCGCGGCAACCGAATGGAGCGAATGAGTTCGTCGGGCCGCAAGAGACTCTGCTTGTAACCGGTGTGAAAATCCCGGTACGCGATCCACCGCGAGCCTCGCGACGAAACCAGCTCCAGTTCGGCGTCGTAAACGATCAACGCGGGCGGAGAATCCGCAGCAGGGGATGCGTTGGCGATGTTGCCTCCCAGCGTTCCGCGGTTCTGCGTGGCGATGCTTCCCGTTTCCGCAGCGGCGCTGCAGAGCAGCGTAAATTCCGCAGCGAGAAGGCTGTCGCGCCGTATTTGTGCGTACGTAGTTGCCGCGCCAAAAGTGATATTTGCGGGATTCACTGACATGCCTCGTAGTTCCCGCAAATGGTAAATGTTTAGATATTTCGTGTGCGCGAGTTTTCCCGCTTCGAGCAGCACCATCAGATCGGTGCCGCCCGCAAATGGCTTCCACTCATTGGGTTCGGCGGCCATGCGGTCGAGAGCGGCTGAGAGGTCCGGGGGCGCCTGAATTTCATATGCCGGGACGTAGGCCCTCACCGTTTAGGAACCTCACCCTGGCTGCGGCAAGCTTCGAGAACCGATTCGAAAATCTTCGTGTAACCCGTACAGCGGCAAAGATTTCCAGCCAGCCCCTCGCGAACCTGCATCTCGGTAGGCCGAGGATATTTTCTAAGTAAATTTACGGCCGCCAGAATCATCCCCGGCGTACAAATACCGCACTGCGCTCCGCCATGTTCAAGAAACGATTGCTGCACCCCGTCCAGAAGTCCTTTGTTTGCTATGCCTTCTATGGTGCG
>JBEKTG010000439.1:0-4025 GCA_049516275.1 Candidatus Acidiferrales bacterium | reverse complement strand
AGGCGGAGGCGGAACGGATTTTTGCCAATTTCCCCGAGAAGATTGACTCGTTTCGCGCGAAGGGATCGGTGCTCGTAGGCGATGTGCATCCCGATGTGGTGAATGTGGCGGGGGCTTTTACGCCGGTACCAGGGGGAGTCGGCCCACTGACGATTGCGCTGCTGATGAGCAATACGGTGAAAGCGGCGCGGATGCGGCGCGGCGAGCACGTGCCCGTTGCGGCGGGAGGGCGGCTGTAATGCTGCGCGTGGGGCTTACCGGCGGGATTGCTTGCGGTAAATCGACGGTCTCGGGAATGCTGCGCGACCGGGATTGCCAAGTGCTCGCGGCCGACCCTCTTGGCCACGAGCTGCTCGAACCAGGACAGGCGGCCTACGACGAAGTTTTGCGAGAGTTCGGAAAGGACATTCTGGCTCCTGGAGGCAAGGTCGATCGGAAGAAACTCGGCACGGTCGTATTTGCCGACCCAGTGAAGCGCGCCAAGCTAAATTGGATCCTGCATCCTAAAATCCTGGAAGTAATTCGTCAGTGGTTCAAGGCGCTCGACCGCCCCGGGGGCCCCGAGTTTGCGGTGCTCGAAGCGGCTCTGATTTACGAAGCGGCCGTCAACAAGGAGCTCGACCGCGTGGTCGTGTGCTGGTGCAATCCGGAACAGCAAATGGAGAGGCTGGAGGCGCGAGGGTCTCCGCGCAAATGCCGATCAGCGAAAAGAAGCGCCTGGCCGATGAGGTGATCGACTGCTCCGGACCGCTGGAAGATACCGAACGCCAGGTGGCGGAGTTGATCGAGAAATTGAAGGCGCCGGCCGCGGCGAAGTGAAACATCCGCAGGTCCAAAAGCGCATTGATTCGAGAAGGCTCCGCCTTGCTAACAGCCGCAGTGCACCATAAAAGGGAATTCCCGTGCCGCGATCGCGAAACCTAAGACGTTCGATTCGCCTGCTGACCATCGGCTTGATCATCGGGCTTGCGGCGTATTGGCTGGGTTCGCAGTATGGCCCGAGAAATCCCGCTTCGGTGGACGCGTTGCACCCTGCGGGAGGGGATTGGCAGGTCACGCCCGTTGGGGGCATCAAGCTGGACCCAACCGAAGCCGAGAATGTGAGGATCTACCGGCAGTCGTCGCCTGCGGTGGCCAACATCGTGACGCGCACGGTGGAATACGACTTCTTTTACAACGCAGTGCCTGTGGAAGGCGCGGGTTCTGGATTTTTGATCGATACCGCCGGCCATATTCTGACCAACAACCACGTGATCGAAGGCGCTCAGACAATCGAGGTGACCCTTGGCGACCAGTCGCGTTACAAGGCCAAGCTGATCGGGGCGGATACGCGCAACGATATCGCTTTGATCCAGATCGATCCGCGCGGCCGCAAGATCACTCCGCTTCCGCTGGGAGATTCACGCAATCTGCTGGTGGGACAGCGGGTGCTGGCGATTGGAAATCCCTTTGGGTTTCAGAGCACCCTCACGACGGGCATCGTGAGCTCGCTCGGCCGGACAGTGCAGACCAGCGATACCACCTTTATCGACGACGCGATCCAAACCGACGCGGCGATCAATCGCGGAAACTCCGGCGGCCCGCTGCTGAACTCCCATGGCGAGGTGATCGGAATCAACAGCGCGATTTTTTCGCCCAGTGGAACCACCGCGGGCATTGGCTTCGCGATTCCCATCAATACCGCAAAGCGCGTCGCCGATGAATTGATTACCAAGGGCCGCGTGCGCCGTGCCGTGCTGGGAATTCAGGGCCGCGAGATCTGGCCCGATCTGGCGCAAGCGTTGAACCTGCCCGTGCAGCATGGGCTGCTCATTGAGACGGTGATGCCGGGCGGACCGGCAGCGCGTGCCGGAATTCGCGGCGGCAACAGGTCGGTCCTGGCGGGATTGCAGGAATTGCGCATCGGCGGAGACGTTTTGGTCGACGTGAATGGCAAGGAAATTTCGAACCAGACGGATTTGAACCTGATGCTGAACCGTGCGCAGCCGGGCGAATCGGTGACGCTCACGATTATCCGCGACGGAAAGAAAATGAATGTGCCGGTGACACTCGGCGAGGCCTAGGCCACACACGCGAGATGGACAAGTTCAAAATTCAGGGTGGACGCAAGCTCGAAGGGACCGTGCGAATCAGCGGGGCGAAGAACGCGGCGCTGCCGGCGATGGCCGCTGCGCTGCTCACTCCTGATACGGTCTACCTGAAGAATATCCCGCATGTGCGCGACATCATCACGATGGCCAAGCTGTTGGCGCACATGCGATGCGTGGTCCAGAGTCCGGACCTGCCGCCCAGCGAATTCTCGATCCAAGCGGAAAATGTTTCGCATGCCGAAGCCCCGTATGAACTCGTGAAAACGATGCGCGCCTCGGTGCTCACACTGGGGCCGTTGGTGGCGCGCTTCGGATACGCGCGAGTCTCATTGCCGGGGGGCTGCGCCATCGGCGCGAGACCCATCGATCTACACATTCAGGCGCTCGAAAAGCTTGGCGCCGAAATCTCGGTGGATCACGGCTACGTGGAGGCGCGAGCCAAGCGCCTGCGCGGCACTACCTTTCGCTTCCCGAAAATTACCGTTACAGGAACGGAAAACATTCTTACCGCCGCGGTGCTTGCCGAAGGTGAAACTGTTCTCGAGAACTGCGCCCTGGAACCCGAAATTCCCGACCTTGCCGCGCTTCTTGTGAAAATGGGAGCGCACATCGAGGGTGCTGGCACGCGCACGATTCGCGTGCAGGGCGTAGAAAAACTTCATGGCGCAACGCACTCGGTGATTCCGGACCGCATCGAGGCGGGTACGTTCCTTGTGGCGGGCGCCATTACGGGCGGGGATCTGCTTCTCACCGATTGCGAGCCGCAGCATCTTGCGGCCGTGGTCGCCAAGCTGAAGGAATGCGGGGTGGAGGTTCGCTGCGAGGGGAAAAGCGCGATTCGCGTGAAGGCCGCGAAAAATCTCGTTGCCGCCGACGTGACAACCGAGGAGTATCCTGGCTTCGCCACCGATATGCAGGCGCAGTTCATGGCGCTCGCGACGCAGGCCAAGGGCGTTTCGCACATTCGCGAGACGATCTTCGAGAACCGATATCTGCACGCCAGCGAAATGATGCGGATGGGCGCGAACATCACGATCGACGGCCACGATGCCATCGTGAAGGGTCCCACGCCACTCAGCGGCGCTCCGGTTACCGCGTCCGACCTGCGTGCCAGCGCAGGACTGGTGCTCGCGGCCCTGGTCGCCAGCAACACGACGATCATCGACCGGGTCTATCACATCGACCGGGGTTACGAGCGTATCGAGCTGAAACTTAGTGGCGTTGGCGCCCGCATCGAACGCCTCAGCGACTCGGATTAATTCTTTTTTGCGCGTTGTGTCGGGCCGCGTTTTCCCAAAACTTCCGGATTCAAGGCGCCTGACGGAATTCGCCCGTCCAAATACGCCTCGATATTCTCGACTGCCTGCCGGAAAAAAAGATCGTAGGATTGCTCGCTTACATATCCCATGTGCGGCGTCAGCACAACATTCTCCAGTGACCGCAGCGGATGAGCGACTGGCAGCGGTTCGGTTTGAAAAACATCGAGAGCCGCTCCGCGGATTCGGGCTTCCCGCAGAGCGTTCACGAGCGCCTGTTCGTCCAACAGGTGGCCGCGCGCCGTATTCACCAGACACGCCGTCGGCTTCATCAGGCTTATGTGCCGTGCGGTGATGAGCCCCCTGGTGCGCTCCGAGAGCCGCAGGTGCAGAGTGACGATGTCGCTCTGCCGCAGCAAATCGTCGAGAGGCGTATAAGTCGCGCCGGCAGCGGCGGCTTTCTGCTCCGTGAGATTTTCGCTCCATGCCAGCAGATGCATTCCCAGTTGCTTGCCGAACGCGGCGATCTGCCAGCCTATGCGTCCCAGGCCAACAATGCCGAGGGTTTTACCGGATAGATCGAAGCCCATTCCCGTCTGCCACAGACCTTGGCGAATTGCGCGATCTTCTTGGGGAACGCCGTGCGCGATTGCCAGTATGAGGGCCATCGTCATCTCAA
>JBEKTG010000438.1:0-3344 GCA_049516275.1 Candidatus Acidiferrales bacterium | reverse complement strand
CGTTCCAGCCGCTCCTGCACGATTTCCATATGCAGCAGCCCGAGAAATCCGCACCGGAAGCCGAAGCCGAGCGCCACCGAAGTCTCCGGCTCGTAGAAAAATGCCGCATCGTTCAATTGCAGCTTGCCGAGCGCGTCCCGCAGGAGTTCGTAATCGGTTGCGTTCACGGGATACAGCCCGGCAAAAACCATCGGCTTGATGGCCTCAAATCCCGCGAGCGCCGGAGCCGGCTGGTCGGCCGCAATCACCGTATCGCCAACCCGGGCGTCGGCCACTCGCTTGATGTTTGCGATGATGAAGCCTACGTCTCCCGCGGCCAGCTCGTCGAGCACAATGGGTTTGGGCGTGAGCACGCCGAGGTTTTCCACCTCGTACACTTCATCCGAAGCGCACAAGCGGATTTTCATCCGGGGCGTGATGCGCCCTTCCATCACGCGCACCAGCACCACGGCTCCGCGGAACGAATCGAACCAGGAATCGAAAATCAACGCCTGCAGCGGGGCGTCCGCCGAGCCTTTGGGCGGAGGAATGCGGTGCACAATCGCCTCGAGCACGTCCGCCACGCCGAGCCCGCTCTTCGCGCTGATCGGGAGCGCGTCCTCGGCCGGAATTGTCAGCACGCTCTCGATCTGTTCCTTCACGTACTCAACCTGCGCCGCGGGCAAATCGATCTTGTTGATCACCGGCACAATCGTGAGGTTGTGCCGCGAGGCCAAGAACGTGTTGGCGACTGTCTGCGCCTCCACTCCCTGGCTCGCGTCCACCACCAGCAGCGCGCCCTCGCACGCCGAAAGGGCGCGCGATACTTCGTAGGAGAAATCCACGTGGCCCGGAGTATCGATCAGGTTGAGGCGGTATTCGTGCCCATCCTTCGCCGTGTAGTGCAGGCGGATGCTCTTGGCCTTGATGGTGATGCCGCGCTCCCGCTCGAGGTCCATCGAATCGAGCACCTGCGCCTGCATCTCGCGCTGGCTCAGCGCCCCGGTCAGCTCGAGCAGGCGGTCCGCAAGCGTGGACTTACCGTGGTCGATGTGCGCGATGATGCAGAAATTCCGGATGTACTGGGGATCCATGGATCGTTGTGCTGTTCCGAATGCACGGCAATGGGCATCCTTGATGGCCCATTACTGTGTCTTTCAAACAATCGAGTGTGCCACAGGTAAGCGCGCGCCGCTAGCGCACCCCGATTGTCAGAAGCCGAAAAGCAGCGGGGCGCCCAGCTTCGAAGAGTAATTGGGGCGGTAGCGGTCCGCGTCGTAAAGCTCTACGGTGTCGACTCTGCGAGGCGGCAGAGGTGCGGGGGAGAGCGGAGTGTGCGTGTAAACGCCGTTCAGGATGCCGACCATTCTGCCTCCGACGCCCTCGCGAACGAGCTCGACCGCGATGTTGCCGAAGGTGGAGCCGACGATCTGGTCAATGACATCGGGCGCGCCGCCGCGCAGATCGTAGGTCAGGTCGCTCGTAATCGTTTCTTCGCCGGTGCGCTTCTGGATCTCGCCGGACAGGGCCTGCCCGATATCGACTTTCTTGCGGTGCCCGAAGGCATCCGCTTCGCCGGTTTCCTGCACCTCGCGCTCCGTCCACACGGCGCCCTCGGAAACCACCACGATGGAATACCCGCTGGGATTATTTCGCTTGTCCTCCATGAGGAGGCCGATCGCCTTTTCCAAATCGAACGGATATTCCGGTATCAGGCAGCGAGCCCCAGTGACATACGCGGTGTAGACGGCGGTGAAGCCGGCGTCGCGTCCAAAGATGCGGAAGACGCCGATGCGCTCATGGGAGCCGATGGTGGTGCGCTGGCGCGTGATGGCGTCGCGCGCGCGGGTGACTGCCGTGGAGAAGCCGATGCAATATTCGGTGCCCTGGACGTCGTTATCCATCGTCTTGGGCACACCGATGACGGGAAAGCCGTTCGCGGTGAGAATCGAGGCGAAGCTGAGCGTGTCGTCCCCGCCAATCGCGATCAGGCAGTCGATGCCGAGCGCCTGGAGATTTTCAATCACGACCGGAGTGAAATCGTAATACTTGCCGTCAAATTTAAGCCTTTTCAGGCGTTCGCTGGGAAAGTTCGAGGGGATTTTCGCCTCGGCCATGCGGCGCGGATTGGTGCGCGAGGTGTGGAGGATCGTGCCGCCTGTTCGATCGATCGCCAGCGTATTCTCGCGGGTGAGTTCGTAGGTGTAGGTTGGATCGGAAAGATGGGCAGGATCGAGGTGGGTGAGTCCCTTCCATCCGCGGCGGATGCCCACCACCTTGCGGCCGATTCCGCTCGCGCCGTAAACCACGGATTTGATCACCGAATTGAGCCCCGGGACATCCCCGCCGCCGGTGAGAATGCCGATCTTTTTCGCTTCAGCCATGGTCCACGCCCGTCCCGATGAAGTGTTGGAGCGGAGTTATGGTAGCAATCGTTCGAACGAAAGGGAAATCGAAGGATTAAAACTTCCGTATCGGCTGCTCTTATACTTCGCGAGTCTATTTTTGGCGGGAGGCCTTCTGGTCGTGGTATTCGCGCCAGGTGAGCCAGATGATCAGAACGTCGAACGCTGTCAGCAGCAGGAGGGTCACGGAGTGGGTGTGGAAGAACCGGTGAACCTGAAAGACGGAGAAAAGGCCGAACACTACGATCGTGAGGGGATAGGCCCATAGCGCGTCGAACCAGAGAGCCGTCACCAGAAGTGCTTTGATGAGCCCGTGGGCCAGCAGATAGAGCGACGCGAAGTGCTTGCCTCCGTAAGCGAGGTGTTCGGTGGCGCGATACAGATGCGTGGTGATGAACTCGTGCCGATCGAAGGGGAGGTCGATCTCAAGAAATTTGAGCGCGATGCGGTTCAGGTCGGAGGGCTTGATCGACCACAGCACGATGCCCCCGATGGCTTCGAGAATGCCGTCGATGCCCTTGAGCGTGATTCCGGCTCGAAAGCTTTCGTGCAGCAGCGAACTGCTACGGCTCTTGATTGGATGGGCGATGGTTCCGGCGGAATCGATGTCGACGGCTCCTTTTTAATGGCGCGTGGATGACGGTCTATTAGTTCTTTGATGCTCTCCGCCGGGTCGCCGCACGCGACAATCCTTCTCGGAGGACGCGAAAGTACATATCCAAGAGCTTTGCAGAAGCGGTTCACCCTACCAGATCACTCTACGCGGCTGTCCGACGTTTCAGGGAGACAATCTTCACGACTCGTGCCTTCCAACAGGGGATTCTAGCGATGGACGCGGGCTACACCAGGCAATCGAGCACCGCGGCCCCGTTGATTCGATCGCTCTTCAGATCGTTGAGGGCGCGATTGGCGTCGCGAAGGGGAAACACGGTCACCTGGGTGCGAGCCGGGATTTCCGCC
>JBEKTG010000437.1:0-3351 GCA_049516275.1 Candidatus Acidiferrales bacterium | reverse complement strand
GCTCGAGGCGGTGCGGTCTGAAGAAGAGCGCTCGCAGCTTCGAGAACGAATCGAAACTTTCATGCTGAAGGCGGCGCGGGAGGCCAAGACGCATTCGAGCTGGGTGTCGCCGAACGAGGCCTACGAGAGGGCTTTGCGGAGGTTCATCGCGGCCGTTTGCGACGGCTCCGTGGAGAACGAATTTCTTCGTGACTTCCTGGGATTTGGCGAAAGAATCGCGGCGTATGGCGCATGCAATGCCTTGGCCCAGGTGCTGCTGAAGATCACTTCGCCCGGAGTGCCGGATTTTTTTCAGGGCAACGAGCTGTGGAATTTCCGGCTGACCGACCCCGACAACCGGGGCGACGTGGATTTCGAGAAGCGCCGAAAGATCTCCGATAATTTGGATGCCTCCGCCGATCCGGCCACGCTGGTGGAGAATTGGCGCGATGGCTCATTGAAAATGTTCCTGACGCGAGAGGCGCTGCGGTTCCGCCACGCGAATCGCGATTTATTCCAGAAAGGCGACTACCTTGTGCTGGAGGCGGAGGGAGAGCGCCGCGAGTCGGCGTGCGGGTATGCGAGGAGGCTCGGGAACAGCTGGGTTTTGACTGTGGTGCCGCGTTTGGCGACGAGGCTTACCGCGGATGGCGGATTCCCTCTCGGGGAATCGGCGTGGGGCACTAGAGCGGTGGTCCTGCCTGCCGGGGCTCCGGCGCGTTGGAAGAACATTTTTACGGGCGCGACTGTATCGGTTTCCGGCGCGCGGAAAAAAAGGCTTCTTCTCGGCGACACTTTCTCCGAATTACCGTTTGCGTTGCTGGCACCGCAGGCGTAGCGACTGGCCCCACCACAATCGACAGACCGTTTCCCTGCAATGGTACAATCGTAGATCAAGCCAACTGACAACAGAGCGGATAACACGGGGTGGCTTTGGGCTGCCTGTGAGATTGGCGCGGCAGACGAGAGGGCATGGAATCGGAGCGCGAAAAGCGGCTGAAGTCGGCGCGGCGGCTGGTGATCAAGGTGGGCACGACCACCGTCACCGGAGCGGACGGCGAAGTGTGCGCCGAACGCGTTGGCCCGATTGTGCAATCGATCGCGAAATTGATGCAGGAGGGCCGGCAGGTGGTGCTGGTTTCGTCCGGCGCGGTGGGATTGGGCCGGGGCTGGCTGGGGCTGCATCCGTCGCGCCTGAACGACATGGTGACGATGCAGGCGTGCGCTGCCGTGGGGCAGAGCCTGCTGATGGATGCCTATCGCGATTTGTTTTCCACGTCGAAGATCAAAATCGCCCAGGTGCTGCTCACTGAAGAGGACTTTACGAACTGGCACCGCTATTCGAACCTGCGGCGCACGATGGAAAAGCTGCTGGGGTTTGGCGTGCTGCCGATCGTGAACGAAAACGACACGGTGTCCACGGCGGAACTCGAGCCGGTGAGCAAGGGAGCGCGGACGCCGGTGTTCAGCGACAACGATCGGCTGGCTGCGCTGGTGATGAGCGGACTCGAGGCGGATGCGCTGGTGCTTTTGACCAACGTGGACGGGCTGCTGCGGGAGTTGCCGCGCGAGGCGCCTCGGTCTGACACAGGGCGTTCGACGAATGGACAGTCGCAAGAGGTGATATCGCTGGTGGAAGAAGTGACGCCCGAGCTGAAAGCACTGGCGGCCGGTCCCTCGACCAGCGGGCGCGGTGGAATGCGCACAAAGCTCGAAGCGGCCGAAATCGCCATGAACTGTGGCGGCACGGCGGTGATCGCGAACGGCGGCGGGAACACCATCGAGCGGATTTTCGCGGGAGAAGATGTGGGCACGGCATTCCTGCCTTCGAAGCGCATGCGGGGAAAGAGGCGCTGGATCGCGTACGCGGCGGATGTGCGGGGCAGGGTTGTTGTAGATGCCGGGGCGCATCGCGCGATCACGCAAGGGAAGGCGAGCCTGCTCTCTTCGGGAATCGTGCGCGTGGAAAGCCATTTTTCTCCGATGGATGTGGTGAGCATCGTGGATGTGGCGGGACGCGAGTTTGCGCGTGGCATTGCGAACTGCGCGAGCGGGGACGCGGAGCGGTTTTCCGGCAAGAAATCTTCACAAGAGGGCGGGAAGGGCACGGCGGCGTCACGCGTTCTGGTGACGCGCGATAACATCGTGCTCCTGGAACAGGCATGACGCAGACGGCTCACGCCATTTCGGAAGGCAGCGTTGCGCAGGTTGCCCAGCGCGCGCGCGCCGCGGCTCGCGCTCTTGGCAGGCTTTCGGTGGAAGTTCGCAACGAAGTGCTTCTTGCGGCGGCGAAAGCCATTGAGGACAACGCCGCCAGGATTCTTGCCGCCAACGAAATCGATTGCCGCGCCGCCGAAGCGGCTGTGGCGGCGGGTACGATGTCGTCCGCGATGTTTGCGCGCTTGCGCACGACCGAACGCGGCGTGGCACAGATGGCCAAACAGGTGCGCGAGGTGGCCGGACTTCCCGATCCGCTTGGGCGGCGGCTCTCGGCGACCGAGCTGGACCACGGCTTGGATCTCTACAAGGAGACTTGCCCGCTGGGCGTGATCGGCATCGTATTCGAGGCGCGTCCCGAGGTGGTGCCGCAGGTGGCTTCGCTCGCGTTGAAATCTGGGAATGCTTTGATTCTGAAGGGCGGGTCGGAAGCGCTGCACTCGAACGAAGCGCTGGTGGAAATCTGGCGCAATTGCCTGGCGCAATTTCCCGCCGTGCCGGTGGACGCCGTAAATCTGCTGCAGACGCGCGCGGATGTGCTGGAACTGCTCGCGCTCGACCGCGATGTGGACCTGATCATTCCGCGAGGGTCGCGGTCGCTGGTGGAGTTTGTCGGGCGGAACAGCCGCATTCCGGTTCTGGGACATGGCGAGGGGATCTGCCACGTGTACGTGGACCGCGCCGCAGACATCAAGAAGGCACTCGACGTTACCTACGACGCCAAGGTGCAGGGGCCTGCCATTTGCAACGCGGCGGAAACGCTGTTGATCCATGAAGGGATCGCACGGCAATTCCTGCCGCAGATTGTGAGCAAGCTGAAGAAGGCGGGCGTGGAAATTCGCGGCTGCGCGAAGACGATGGCGCTGCTGCCGGGGGAAGGAATCATTCCCGCGACCGAGCAGGACTGGTCGACGGAGTATTCGGACCTGATCCTTTCGGTCCGGATCGTCGCGAGCCTCGACGAAGCCATCGATCACATCAACCGGTACGGCTCCCGGCACACCGAGGCGATTCTTACCGAAGATGCTGCCGCGGCGGCGAAGTTCATGAATGAAGTGGATGCGGCGGGCGTGTATCAGAACGCGTCCACGCGGTTTGCGGACGGCTACCGCTATGGCTTTGGCGCCGAGCTGGGAGTAAGCAACAGCAAGCTGC
>JBEKTG010000436.1:0-5293 GCA_049516275.1 Candidatus Acidiferrales bacterium | reverse complement strand
GGAATATCGAGCGGCGAGGGCAGATAATCGATCACCGCATCGAGCAGCGGTTGAACGCCCTTGTTTTTAAAGGCCGAGCCAGCCACGACCGGCACGAGCTTTAAGGCAATCGTCGACCTGCGCAAAGATGCCCGCAGTTCCGCAGGCTCGAGTTTGTGCTGGTCCAGATATTTGGTGAGGATGGCGTCGTCGTGCTCGGCGATGTATTCGACGACCTTATCGCGATGCTCTTTGTAGAAATCCGCGGTAAGCGCCGAGGCCTTCACGGCGGTCTCCAGCTCCGGATGCGTCTTCAGGTATTCGACGTCCCACAACTTTTCCAGCGGCAGCGTCTCGTATTCGGCGCCCAGCGTTTCGCTCTTCCAGATGATGGCGCGCTCTTCGATGAAATCGATCACGCCGATAAAATTATCTTCGCGCCCGATCGGATATTGGATCGGTACGGGATGCCCGGAAAGGCGCTGGCGCATGGTCTTGATCGAATGGTCGAAATCGGCGCCGATGCGGTCCATCTTGTTGATGAAAGCGATGCGCGGAACGCGATACTTGTCCGCCTGACGCCACACCGTTTCAGTCTGCGGCTGCACGCCGGCGACGGCGTCAAAGACCGCGACAGCGCCATCGAGCACGCGCAGAGAACGCTCGACTTCCACCGTGAAATCGACGTGGCCAGGAGTATCAATAATATTGATGCGGTGCTTGGTACCGAACCGGTTCCAGGAGGCCGTGGTGGCGGCGGAGGTGATGGTGATTCCGCGCTCGCGCTCCTGCTCCATCCAGTCCATGGTGGCGGTGCCTTCGTGCACTTCGCCGATCTTGTAAGTCACACCCGTATAGAAAAGGATGCGCTCGGTGCAGGTGGTCTTACCCGCATCGATGTGCGCCATGATCCCGATGTTGCGGATATGCTCGAGTTGGACTTGGCGTGCCATTTGAAATATTTGTCCGGGCTACCAGCGATAGTGCGCGAAAGCCTTGTTGGCCTCCGCCATGCGGTGCACGTCTTCCCTCTTTTTCACTGCCCCTCCGCGGCCATTCGCCGCGTCCATAATCTCTTCGGCCAGCTTGTCCGTCATCGACTTGCCCGAGCGCGTCCGCGCGTTCAAAACGAGCCAATGAATCGCGAGCGATTGCCGGCGGTAGGGATTTACTTCGACGGGCACCTGATAGTTTGCGCCGCCGACGCGCCGCGTCTTCACTTCCAGTATCGGCTTGCAGTTGTCGACGGCTTTCTTGAACAGCTTGAACGCATCGTCGTTGGTCTTGGCCGCGACGTGGTCCATCGCTTTATAGAAAATCACCTGGGCGGTCGAGCGCTTGCCGTCATACATCATGCTCGAAATGAATTTCTGAACCAGGTCGCTGTTATAGACCGGATCGCCCGCAATCTTTCTCCGAAGAACCCAACCTTTACGAGGCATCTGTCAGATCTCCTACTTCTGTGCGGCTTTGGGCCGCTTGGCGCCGTATTTCGAGCGCCCCTGCTTGCGATTTTCAACGCCCGCCGCATCCAGCGTTCCGCGGATCACGTGGTAGCGAACGCCCGGCAGGTCCTTCACGCGGCCGCCGCGCACCAGCACGATCGAGTGCTCCTGCAGATTGTGTCCAATTCCGGGAATGTAGGTGGTGACTTCCGCGCTGTTGGTCAGCCGGGCGCGCGCTACTTTTCGCAGCGCGGAGTTCGGCTTTTTCGGCGTCTGGGTGTACACGCGAACGCACACGCCGCGCTTTTCAGGACATCCTTCGAGCGCCGGCGATTTTGTCTTGACCCGGATTTTTTCCCGGCCGTTCCGCACCAGTTGTGAAAACGTCGGCACGCTTCCCCCTTACCTCTCAAAACCCTGCATCACCAGTTTGTGTACGCGTGGAGATTCGACCCGCGCAGTACTCTGCGGGTGCATGAACAGAAAGGCCGCCAAACCTTGAGGAACTACAAGGTGCTCCGTGCGGACGCTTCACCCCGAGGAGTGAACTGCATCTGCTCAAATACGGAGGAGGCATTCACGGCTTTGCGGGGCTGGCGCCCCATTTCGGCCGCTCTTTCAGATCCCGTTCCGTTCCACGTTGTTCCGGGACCGAAAGACTTCCCTTCACCACACCAGGCCCGAAGGCCTTTAGACAACCGCGCAAGTATAGGAAAAACAACAACTCATGTCAACTCGATTCCTCTGTGGAAATCGAGGAGGCTATTTTGCGTGGGTTGCCAGGCTCGCCAGATGCCGGATTTGGGCTTCAAACGCGTGCTTTGATTTAGACGAGAGCCGACGCGAAAAGAGAGGTCGCCCACCCTTTGCCGCCCAGTATAAGTTACATATGTAGTTGCAGTGCCGGGTGGACTGTAAGTATCTGCTCGTTATGGTTTTACTGATGGCGAGGGCTGCCAGGCCCGATGACCGCGAACAATCCCCGCTTACCGTTTGGGTCGCGTACAGCTAGCTACGACATGATTGTTGATTGCTAACTATCACCGCCGCCGATTCTTTACGGATGCCTAAATTCAGGCCTAGACTGAGGGCGCCTTTTCAACAGGGAGCATCCGTGAATTTCTTCTGGATACCGCGTCTCTGCATCCTGACGCTGCTGGTTCTGCCGTCGGCAGGTGCGCAGCAGGTAGCTGAAACCCGGCCCCAGACTGCGGAAACCCTGCGATCCGGAGCGGTGATCACCGGGAAGTATTCCACCGAGCCATACGTAATCGAGAAGTATACGACTGCCTTGCGGTTCGAAGACGACGGCACCGCTGAGCGCACTATCAGTGCGCGCATCCGAATTCAGAACGACGCGGCAGCCAAACAGTTCAGCGAGCTTTCGTTCGCTTTTGACGCGAACGCGGAAGAATTGAAGGTCGCGTTCTGCCGCGTCCGCAAATCAGACGGGTCGGTAGTCGATGTGGACCCGCACTCCATCACCGAAGAGATGTCGCCCGCAGTCCGCGACGCGCCCGCCTTCGCCAATGCGAAAGAGAAGCACATCGCCGTGCCGATGTTGCAACCCGGAGACACGCTCGAATACGAAACGGCTAGTCGCGTGACACATCCTGCCGCGCCCGGCCAATTCTGGGCGCAGCACGCTTTCGTGAAAGATGCAATTGCCCTCGATGAACACCTCGATATCAGTGTGCCGCGGGGCCGCAGCGTGACTGTTCGCTCGCCGGGGTTCCTCTACGCCACCGACGAGACGACCGACAAGGCACACACAATCTATCGCTGGAAGCATGTGAATACAGCGATCCCGCCGGAGAGTGGCGATGGAGAGTGGCGATGGCGCATCGCCATCCCAAGCGAGAAAGATCCTCCAACCCGACATCCAAGTCACCAGCTTCGCTAGCTGGAGCGAAGTGTCTCGCTGGTACGCCACGCTCGCGCGCAACTCCGCCGGCACGACGCCCGAACTTCGCGCGAAGGCCGCGGAATTGGCCGGGGGCCACTCAAGCGAGATCGACAAGGCTCAGGCGATTTACGAGTATGTTGCCCGGAACATTCGTTACGTCGACCTGCCGCTGGGAGCAGCCGGGTTTGCGCCGCACACTCCCTCCGAAGTTTTCAAGAGTCAATATGGCGATGCGAAAGATAAGAACGCCTTGCTCGCGGTCATGCTCCAGGCAGCCGGGATTCCCGGAAGTGCGGCGCTGATCCCACAATCGCAAAAGCTCGACGTTTCAGTACCGTCTCCTTCGCAACTGGATCACGTGGTTACAGCCGCTGCGTTAGGCGAGGGAATCGTCTGGATGGATTCGACACCCGAAGTGGCGCCATTTCGCTTTTTGCCTCCTTCGCTACGCCACAAGCAGGCGTTACTTGTCTCGGCAGACGGAGCCGGGAAAATTGTCGAGACTCCCGCCGACCCGCCGTTTCCGTCCACGCAGCAAGTGGACGTGGAGAGCCACGTCAGCGATCTGGGCAAGCTGACGGCTCACGTCCACTATCAAATGCGCGGCGACAACGAATTCGTCCTGCGGCTCGCCTTCCGCCGCACGCCGCCGTCACAATGGAAGGATCTCGGTCAAACGCTTCTGACCCTCGATGGCCTGCATGGCGAGGTCACGCTGGCAAAATCAAGCGACCCTCTCGATACGCGAGGGCCCTTCGAGGTGGATCTCGAATATACGCAATCAAATTTCCTCGACTGGGCGAGCAGCCGGTCCAGAGTCGGGCTGCCCCTGCTTTCGATCGGGATGCCCGACGCGCCCAGGAACGCCGCTCTCCCGATCGCGCTGGGAAGTCCGCTCCGCGTGGTCACCCACCTCTCGTTGTCTTTCCCGCCGGGATATGGCGTAGCTGCTCCGGTGGGGATTGCTATTACGCGCGATTATGCCGCGTTCCAATCGAGCTATCGATGGAAAGACGGCACCCTGACGGCCGACCGTTCGCTGGATTTTAAAATGCGCGAACTTCCTGCCTCGGGGCGAGGCGATTACCTGGCTTTCACACACGGTGTGGAGTCCGATCAAACACAGCCTTTGGTCGTGGCGAACGATTCACCCAGCCCGCGCGCGGTTCCCCCGGAAGCCGGCTCAAATGAACTCTTCGAGGCCGGGTCCGCCGCACTGGCCGCGGGCAACGGGCCATCGGCGATCCCTCTGTTCGAGCGCGCGGTCGCATTGGATCCCTCGCACCCGGAGGCGTGGAACAATCTCGGCTTGGCACATTTGCGCGGGGCGCATTTCGCTGAGGCCGTGGCCGCGTTTGAGAAGCAACTCCAGATAAATCCTGCCGACGCTCACGCTCATAACTACCTGGGGCTTGCCTTCGAGCAGCAGCAAAAATACGACGAAGCCGCGGAAGCCTTCCGCAGGCAAATTGAGATCGATCCGCTCGATCCCATCGCGCACAGCGCGCTGGGCACAATCCTTCTCGCCCAGCACCGCTATTCCGAAGCGGCTCCCGAGCTCGACAAAGCGACCGTGTTGACACCGGACAAAGCGGAACTCCAGATCGGCCTGGGAGAGGCTTACATCAACCTGGGCCAGAACGACAAAGCAGCCGAGGCCTTCGAACGAGCCGTGGCCATTTCTCCTACGCCGGCCATCTGGAACAATGCCGCCTTCCACCTAGCAGACCACAAAGTGAATCTCGCCATGGCGCAGAAATACGCCGAATCGGCTCTATCGGCCGCGGCCGCCGAACTCTCGAAAATCGATTTGCAGCACATGACGGCGGCGCAGATTCGAGAATTCGTAAGCATCGGGAACTACTGGGACACGCTGGGCTGGATTTATTTTCAGAAGGGCGATCTGGACGCGGCAGACCGCTACATCCGCGCCGCCTGGCTCCTGGAGCAGCACGGCGAGATC
>JBEKTG010000435.1:0-3374 GCA_049516275.1 Candidatus Acidiferrales bacterium | reverse complement strand
GCGATGAAGGCCCCCGATCAATTCGGCAGGCTGCTCGCGATAGGCATCACCACGATGGTGGTGGGCCAGGCGCTCATCAACCTGAGCGTAGTGCTGGGACTGCTGCCGACCAAGGGGATTCCGCTGCCGTTCGTCAGCTATGGCGGATCGAGTTTGCTGGGAATGCTTCTGGCAACGGGCGTGCTTCTGAATATCAGCCAGCACGCGGACGCGACGTGAATCCGGCGTGAATGACGCCAAGGGTCCCGGGAAAGCTGTCGAGAAGGTTGCCGTTAAGACTTTGCTAGTCGCGGGCGGCGGCACTGGGGGCCACGTTTTCCCGGCGCTAGCGGTAGCCAGAGAGTGGCTGCGGCGGCAGGCAGCTTCGGAAGGCGGGCCGCAGGGAGAAAGGCGTGTTGTGTTTGTAGGAACCGAGCGCGGAATCGAAGCAAAGCTCGTGCCGCAGGCCGGCATGCCACTGGAGTTGATCCGCGCCGCGGGCCTGAAGGGCATCGGCGGAGTGAAGTTGCTGCGGAACGCCGCTCTGCTCCCCGCTGGTTTGTGGGACTCCCAGAAAATTTTACATCGCCACCGTGTCAATGTGGCACTCGGGGTCGGCGGCTACGCCTCGGGGCCCATGATGCTGCTCGCTGTCGCGCACCGGATACCCACGGTCGTGTTCGAGCCGAACGTCGAGCCCGGCTTTACCAACCGAGCGCTGGTCGGGATGGCCACGCGGGTCGCGGTGGCCTACGAGGAGACCGCCCGGCGCTTCGGCAGCAAGTCCGTCGTAACCGGGGTGCCCATCCGCCCTGAATTTTTCCAGATTCCGCGCAAAGAGCACGCCGCGCCGTTCCGGATACTGATCACCGGAGGCAGCCGGGGAGCTTTTCCGATCAATCAGGCGGTAATTCAATCGCTCGATCGTCTCGTTGTGAGAAAAAATCAGCTTTTCATCGTGCATCAAACTGGCGAACGCGACTATAATGCGGTGCGAGACGCTTATGCGCAGCGTGAACTTAACGCGGAGGTCCTTCCCTTTATCGAGAACATGGCGGAGCGCTTTGCCCAGGCAGATTTGATCGTCTGCCGCTCGGGCGCGATCACCGTGGCGGAAGTATCCGCCGCCGGACGCACCGCCATCTTTATCCCCTTCGGCGCCGCAACCGACGCCCACCAGGCCCGCAATGCCGCCACCATGCAGGATGCCGGGGCGGCCCGCCTGCTCCCGCAGGCCGAACTGACTCCCGAACGCCTCACCGCGGAAATTTTTTCACTGTTGGACCAACCCGAGAAAATCACAGAGATGGAAGATCGCGCCCGAAAGCTCGCCCGGCCGCGGGCGGTCGAGGACATCGTCGACCTGCTCGAAGGGGTGGCGCGGCCATGAACGTGACGTTCCGCAACTTCAAGCGCATTCACCTGGTGGGGATCGGCGGCAGCGGCATGAACGGCATTGCCGAGGTGCTGCTTTCCATCGGCTACGCCGTTTCCGGCTCGGATTTGAAGCCGTCGCCTGTTACCGAGCGGTTGCGAGGTCTCGGCGCCACGATTCATGAAGGGCATCGCGCCGCGAACGTGGAAGGCGCGCATGTGCTGGTGGTTTCCTCCGCCGTGCCGCAGGACAATCCCGAGGTAGTCGAGGCCCACCGGCTGAAGATTCCCGTGATCCCGCGCGCGGAAATGCTGGCGGAGCTGATGCGGCTCAAGTTTGGCATCGCCATCGCCGGGGCCCACGGCAAGACCACCACTACCTCGATGACGGCTTCCGTTCTGGCTGCCGCGGAGCTTGACCCCACTTTTGTGGTCGGCGGACGCGTGAACCATGCCGGGGCGAGCGCTGTGGTGGGCGAGGGCGAGTACATGGTGGTCGAAGCGGATGAGAGCGACCGCTCGTTCCTGCTGCTCGCGCCGGTAATCGCAGTCGTCACCACCATCGATCGCGAGCATCTCGATCAATACGCCTCGCTCGAAGAAATTCAGGACGCGTTCGTTCAATTTGTGAACCGCGTGCCTTTCTACGGGTCGGTAATCCTGTGCCTCGATGAGCCCAACGTCCAGGCGATCATCCCGCGTGTGAAGCGCCCGGTAATCACCTACGGCACGTCCAGCCAGGCCGACCTGGTGATCAGCGACGTGCAGCTCAAGGGCCTGATGAGCGAGTTTCGCCTGACCTATCACGGTGAGCCGCTGGGCGTGTTCCGGCTGCCCTCGCCCCCGGGGATTCACAACGTGCGCAATGCCGCCGCGGCGGCTGCCGTGGGGCTCGCGCTCAACATTCCCGAAGACCTGATTCGCGCTGGGCTGGCCAAGTTCTCCGGCGTCGGGCGGCGCTTTGAGATCAAGGGCGAGCATGCGGGCGTCACTCTGATTGACGATTACGGTCATCATCCCGCCGAGATTCGCGCCACGCTCGAAGCGGCGCGCGGCTGCGTTTACAAGCGGCTGCTGGTCCTGTTCCAGCCGCATCGCTACTCGCGCACGCATCACCTGTGGGACGATTTTCTGCTTTCGTTCAACGAAGCGGACGTGCTGGTCGTCACCGATATCTACCCTGCGGGAGAAGCCCCCATCGAAGGGGTTACCGGCGAGCGCCTCGCGGAAGCGATTGCCTCGGCCGGACACAAGAACGTGATTCACTCGAGCACCATGCAGGGTGGCCTGGAATTCATGTTGAAGGAAGCGCGATCCGGCGATGCCGTGCTCACGATCGGAGCCGGAAGCGTGGGCCGCGTGCTCGACCAGCTGGCCATGCTGCTCGCTTCGCGGACCTCGATTTCGCATGCGGATTGAGGAGCATGTCGCGGCGCGGCTCAAAGAACTTGGCACGGAGATTCGGCAGAGAGTGTCGCTTGCGGAACAGACGTCGCTCGGCATTGGCGGGACCACCGATGAGCTTTTGCTCCGGCGCTACGAGACGATCCCTGAGGTGATGCGCGTGCTGGCGAATGAAAATATCCGGCACAAGTTTCTAGGTGGTGGCACCAACGTGCTGGTCGCCGACGGCGAGCTGCCCTGGGTTGCCCTGCATCTTCCCTCGACGCAGCCCGGAATGCGCGTGGAAGGGAACATGGCGTACGTTGACGCGTCCGCCGATCTGGGAGGAATGGTCACGTTCTGCGCCAAGCGCGATCTCGGCGGCATGGAAGGGCTCATTGGCGTGCCGGGAAGCGTGGGCGGGGCATTGCGGATGAACGCCGGGGCTTACGGCACGCAGATCGGTACGTACGTCCGTGAGGTGGAGCTTTACCGGGCCGCTTCGGGCGAGCTGGAGACGCTTCGCGGCAACGACATTCATTTCGATTACCGGCACACGTCGTTTGCGCCGGACGACGTGATGTTGCGCGTGAAACTCGAACTGCCCTCGAAGCCATTCAAGGAGATTCTGGCAGGGA
>JBEKTG010000434.1:0-3374 GCA_049516275.1 Candidatus Acidiferrales bacterium | reverse complement strand
GAGGCGGCAGGCCAATCGCGTCGGGACATTCTCGATAACTACGTATTTTTTACCGCGGGATCCTGCGGTCCGTGCCGGTTTGGCATGTACGAATCCGAATATCGCTTTGCGCTGAAGAACGCCGGGTTCGACGGGTTCCGCGTGCTGCTCTTCCACGATAGCGACGGATTAAAAGCTGCTTCCGGCGAGCCGGGACTGAAGTTCACCGTGGATTTCGGGCTGGGTATGCTGAACGCCCTGCACGTCGGGGACGTGATGAACGACCTGATCTACCAGGTGCGCCCGTTCGAAGTGAACAAGGGCGAGACTGAAAAGGTGTTCCAGGGCGCGATGGACAAGCTTTCCACCACGCTGCGCGACCGGCCGCCGTTTGAAATCATGCAGCGCGCGCCGAAATGGTCGAAGGACTACCTCTCGAAAAAGAAGGCTGTGCGCAATACCTTCAACACGCTGGGCAAGATTCGCGAGCACCTCTACGGCGATATCTACCTCGACGCGTTGAAAGAATGCCGCGAGAAGCTCAACACCGTGGAAGTGGACCGCACGCGCGTGAAACCGGTGGTGAAAGTCACCGGCGAGTTCTGGGCGCAGACCACCGAGGGCGACGGCAACTTCCACATGTTCGAGTTCTTGGAGCGCGAAGGCGCGCAAGTGCTGGTCGAGCCGATCGCTACCTGGGTGGCGTATCTGATGTACCAGGCGAAGGCCAACGCGAAGCGCAAATGGCCGGTCACGCGGCCGCATCGCAGCCCGAAGTGGTACGAGGCGCAGAAGCATCTCGCCAATCAATTGGTGCTGCGCAAGAAGCTGGCGGGCATCGCCGTGGGCGAAACGCTGTGGTACCACTTCTACCATCGCGTGATCGAGAACCTGGGCGGAATCACCCACCACCTGATCCCGCAACCGGAACTGGCGCGCCTTGCCCATCCTTTCTACAACCAGTTCGCGCGGGGCGGGGAAGGGCATCTCGAAGTGGGCAAGAACGTCTACTACACCGTGAACCATCTGTGCCACATGGTGCTCGCGCTTAAGCCCTTCGGGTGCATGCCCTCGTCGCAATCGGACGGCGTGCAATCCGCCGTGATCAACAAATTCAAAGACATGATTTTCCTTCCCATCGAAACCTCCGGCGAGGGCGAGGTGAACGCTCACAGCCGCGTGCAGATGGCGCTGGGCGAGGCCAAGGTGAAGGCCAAGATGGAATTCGAGGAAGCGCTGAAATCGACCGGCAAACGCCTCGACGACATCAAGGGCTACGTTGCCGAACATCCTGAGCTGCGCCGCCCGTTCTATCACGTGCCGCACCGCCCGGGGATTGCCGGGACGGCCGCTCAGTTCATTCTTCACGTGAGCGACCGTATGGATTCCGGCAGCCGCTTCTGGCGGAAGTCGCGAGTGCAGGGCGGAGTCGCCGTTCCGAACGTGGCTTAGTCGCCTTTCGCGGGGGAGCGTTGCCCGGCGCTTTCGGCGCTCCCCTTCCATCCAACCGCCGTCTTCATCGCAAAACTGGGGGGAACACCATGCATAGTCACGATCGCGAAAATCGCTTCATGGTTGGATTGGATGTGGGCTCGACGACGGTGAAGGCGGTGGTCCTCAACGCCGCCACCGACGAAATTCTCTGGCAGGATTACCAGCGCCACGAGACCAAGCAGCCCGAGAAGACGCTCGAATTTCTGCGCCGCATCGAGACGGAAGTCGGGGTGAACAGCCGCAACACGCGCATGTTCGTCACCGGATCGGGCGGCGGCGTGCTGGCCGAACTCGTCGGCGCGAAATTCGTGCAGGAAGTGACGGCGGTGGCGCTGGCGGTGGAAAAGCAGCACCCGGAGGTGTACTCCGTCATCGAGCTGGGCGGGCAGGACGCTAAGATCATTGTCTTCAAGGACGACAACGAAAGCGGGCGCAAGAAAAAAATCCCCTCGATGAACGACAAGTGCGCCGGCGGCACCGGCGCGGTGATCGACAAGATCAACGGCAAGCTGAAAATACCAGTCGAAGAGTTGAGCGAGCAGGGTTACCACGGCATCAAGCTGCACAAAGTGGCGGGCAAGTGCGGCGTCTTCGCCGAGACGGACATCAACAGCCTCCAGAAAGTGGGCACGCCGCCCGACCAGCTGATGGCCTCGCTGTTTGACGCCATCGTGCTGCAGAACCTGAGCGTGCTGACGCGCGGCCACACGCTTCGTCCGCACGTGCTGCTGCTGGGCGGACCCAACACCTTCATCCGCGGCATGCGCGAGGCCTGGCAGGCCAACATTCCGCGCATGTGGGAAGAGCGCAAGGTGGAGGTTCCCGCGGGAGCGAAGCCGGAAGAGTTGATCAAGGTGCCGCAGAACGCGCAGTATTTCGCCGCCCTGGGCGCGATCGAATTCGGCAAGGGCGAGGAGGATTGCGTCGGCTGCTACCACGGCTTCGACAAGCTCGTTCACTACATCGATTTCGGCCGCCAGGAAGAAAAGGCCAAGGCGGGCGGCTCGGGCCTGGTGAAAAGCGACGACGAGCTGGCGATCTTCCGCGAACAGTATCGCCGGAAGAAGTTCATACCCGCCACCTTCCAGAAGGGCCAGACGGTAGGAGGCTTCGTCGGCATCGACGGCGGCTCGACTTCCACCAAGGCGGTGCTGCTAGACGAAGAGGGCACCATCCTGTGCAAGTCCTACCAGCTCTCGAACGGCAATCCCATCCAGGACACCATCGAGATGTTCGAGAATCTGCGCGGCCAGGTGGAGGCGCAGGGCGCGAAGCTCGAAGTGCTGGGCGTGGCCACCACGGGGTACGCGAAAGATATTCTGAAGGACGTGCTGAAGGCCGACGTCGGTCTGGTGGAAACGGTCGCGCACACCGAATCGGCGCTCAAGTTCTACGAAGATCCGCACGTGATTGTCGACGTGGGCGGCCAGGACATCAAGCTGATCATACTCAAGGACGGCCGCGTCAAGGATTTCAAGCTCAACACGCAGTGCTCGGCCGGCAATGGGTACTTCCTGCAATCGACCGCCGAAGGATTCGGCCTGAAGGTGGAGGACTTCGCCGACCTCGCGTTCGGCGCGCAGTCCATGCCGATGTTCGGGTATGGCTGCGCGGTGTTCATGCAGTCCGACATCGTCAATTTCCAGCGCCAGGGATGGCAGGCGCAGGAAATTCTGGCAGGGCTCGCCGCCGTTCTGCCCAAGAACGTTTTCCTCTACGTGGCCAGCATCCCGAATCTGGCCGCGCTGGGCTCGCGTTTCGTGCTGCAGGGCGGCACGCAGAACAATCTTGCCGTGGTGAAAGCCGAGGTGGATTTCATCCGCAGCAGCTTCCGCGCTGCCGGCAAGCAGCCGGAGATCATCGTCCACGAGCATTGCGGCGAATCCGGCGCGATTGGCGCG
>JBEKTG010000433.1:0-3379 GCA_049516275.1 Candidatus Acidiferrales bacterium | reverse complement strand
AAAGAATCGGGCACGATGATTTTGAAGGTACCGGTATAGCGGTTGGAGGGATAGTTGGTGAGCGGGAACCATCGCGCGGGTAGCAGGAGATACGCGGAGGTCTTATCCACGGAAGCAAATCGCACGCCCCTCGTGGGACTGTCCTCCTCGCTTGATATTGGCCCGCTGTAATCGAAGGTAAGCGTTACCTTGGTGCCTGGAGTGGACGCTCCCGAAAGCCCTACGCTGAGAAACAGGGGCGAATTGTTATCGCGCTCAAATGTCAGCGTCTGGTTGCCGGATTTTACCGAGTTCACGTGAAGATCGGGGTGCAGTTCGACCAGCAGGGTCTTCGCCACTTCGCTCGCGACGAATTCCACTTTAGCCTGCGCCGAGATGGTCTGATTATCCGGGTGGAGAATCACCTCGACGTCGTAATTCGTCGCGCGGAAAGGGAACCGGTGCGCTCCTTGCGCGAGTGCGGAAGACGCCGCGATCAGTGTGAGTAACAGCGTCGCGAAGAGCCGGTTGACCCTGAGCAAGAGGAACCCTCTCTCGAAGAAGAACGTTAACTAGAATACTAGGATACCAGAGAAGCCCGCTCAGTTGCCCGGACCAGAATCCAAGCCGAGGGACTAACCAGACCGCGCTTACAACATTGCCGCGAAAACGTCCGCAGCACGCTCGATGGCGCCGCCGGGTCCCAGTTTGGCTCGCACCTCGGCAAGGCCGGCCTTGGCCTCCGCGCGAGCGGACTCCGATTCGAGCAGCCTCCGAACCTCTGCCTCGACCGCCTCGGGGGTGAACGCATCCTGGATCAGCTCCGGCACCACGCGCCTGCCGGCAATCAGATTGACCATGCCGATGAAGGGAGTACGGATCATTCGCCGCACGATGGCTGCCGTGACGCGGTTTACCCGGTAGACCACCACCATCGGCGTGCCAAGCAGCGCGGCCTCGACGGTGGCCGTCCCGCTCGCCACGATGGCGCAATTGGCCGCCGCCAGTGCGTCGTAGGTGGCGCCTTCCACGCGGGTTAAGTTGAGCCCCGGCCGCGAATAAGGCACGAATAACTCGGCTTTGAGGTTGGGCGCGGCGGCGTGAACGAATTGAACGCCCACCGCTCCGCCTTCGCCGTGTCGCAATCGCTCGCACGCCTCGATTACGGCCGGATAATTTTTCTCAATTTCACTGCGACGGCTTCCAGGCAGCAAGGTAACGATTGGCTGGGCGGCATCCAGCCCATAGCGGGCCGCAAATTCGGTCCGCGTCATCGTAGGCCGCACGACATCCACCAGCGGATGCCCCACGAAATTTACGGGCACCCCCGCGTCCCGGTAGATTTTCTCTTCGAACGGGAAGATCACCACCATTCGATTTACCAGCCGCTTTACGATGCGCACCCGGCCCGCGCGCCACGCCCAAACCTGCGGTCCGATGAAATAGCCGACCGGTATCCCGCGCTGCTTGAGCCGCCTCGCCACGCCCAAGTGCGTCCCCGGAGAATCCACAAGAATGGCCAGCGACGCCCCTCGTTTGGCCGCTTCGACGGCCAGGCGGTTCTGCACGCGGACAACCGTGGGAATTTTGTGCAGCACTTCCGTGATCCCTACGACTGCCACCTCGTGGTAGTCCAAGATCACTTCGACGCCCGCCTCCGCCATCCGCGGTCCGCCCATTCCGAAAAGCTGCGCACCCGTCCGTTCCCTCAGCGCTACGGCGAGCCGTGCGGCATACATATCGCTCGAGGCTTCTCCTGCCGAGATCAGAATCTTCGGCGGGCTCATGAGAAGGACGGCAAATCAGCAGGGAAGCGAGATACGTAGAAGGCCGGAGCCGAAGGGGCCGGAACGGCCCACGGCGACGCTTCAGTCATCGGCCGGAAGCGGCTGAGGGAATCCGCCGGTGCTGCCACCGTGTACGGGAAAGGCTAATTCCTGTTCCTTGTACTGCAGCTGGTACAGCCGGTAATAAATTCCACGCAGGGCGAGAAGCTCCTGATGCGATCCCTGCTCGCGCAAGCGGCCCTTGTGGAAGACCAAGATGCGATGCGCGTGCTGGATGGTGCTCAGGCGGTGCGCAATCACCACCGCGGTGCGTCCTTCGATGAGGCGGTCGAGCGCCTCGCGAATCATCAGCTCCGTCTTGGTATCCACGCTCGACGTCGCTTCGTCGAGAATCAGAAACTTCGGACTGTGCGTCAGCGCCCGCGCGAAGCTTACCAACTGCCGCTGGCCGACGGAAAGAGTCGCGCCGCGCTCGGTCACGGGAGTCTCGACGCCCTGAGGCAGTGAAGTGACGAATGGCCCCAGGCCCACTTCGCGGAGCGCTTGCTCTGTGGCGGCACGATCGATCGTCTCGGTGCCGAGCTTGACGTTCGATTCGAGCGTCCCGGTGAAAAGAAACGGGTCCTGCAGCACGATTCCGAACAACCGGCGCAGATCGTGAATTTCCATTTCGCGGATATCGATTCCGTCAAGCAGGATCTGGCCGCGCTGGATATCGTAGAAGCGCAGCAACAGCTGAATGATGGTGGTCTTGCCCGCGCCCGTGTGGCCGACGATCGCCAGCGTCTGGCCCGGTTCCACGCGGAAGGAAACGTCGCGCAGCACCCAGTCCTCTTCGCTGGGAGTTGCGCCGCCGCGATATGCAAACCACACGTTGCGGAACTCGATCTCGCCCCGCGGAGCCGGTAGCGAGCGTGTTTTCTCCGCCGAAAAAATGGTGATCGGCTCATCCAGCAGCCGGAAGATGCGCTCGGAGGCGGCCATGGCCGTTTGCAGGATATTGAATTTTTCGCTGAGATCCTGAATCGGGCGGAAGAATCGCTGCGCGTACACCATGAATGTGAACAGAAACCCGATTTCCACCGTCCCGCCGATCACGCGCACGCCGCCCACCCAGTAGAGCAACGCGATACCACCCATGCTCAGAACTTCGACGGCAGGGAAGAAAAACGAAAAGGCGTCGATGGCGTCCTTGTAAGCGAGCATGTGGATGCGATTCAGCTCCGCAAACTGTCTGCGGGATTTTTCCTCGCGGTTGAAAAGCTGCACGATGGACATGCCGCTGATGTGCTCCTGCAGGAACGCGTTGATTCTCGCGATGGCCGTGCGGATGCGCCTGTTCGCGTCCCGCACGAACGTGCGGAAGAAATACGTGAGCACGATCATGAACGGAAGGGGAGAAAGCGCCGCCAGCGCCAGCCGGTGGTTCAAGTAAAAGAGCCAGCCCGCCAGCCCGAAAAGCATCACGAAGTCGTTGAGCATCGCGGCGACGCCGGACGCAAAAAGGTCGTTGAGCGCGTCGACATCGGTGGTGGCGCGCGTGACCAGCCTCCCCACCGGGCTGCGGTCAAAAAAACTCATGGGCAGCCGCTGTAGATGCTCGAAGATTTCCT
>JBEKTG010000432.1:0-3381 GCA_049516275.1 Candidatus Acidiferrales bacterium | reverse complement strand
ATCAATACACGAAACGCCAACATATCAGGTGGGGTTCGGAGACCAATCAGAGGTTAGCTGTAGTTCCATAAGTCGGGCCAAGTACCAGGTTCACGCCTGGGAACCAATAATTTCCAGGAAATGGGAGATGGCTATGACCAAGTCTCGTCGTTGGGCGTTTGGTGTCGTTGTGTTTGCACTGGCGTGTCTTCTTCTTATTCCCTCTCCTTCGCTCTGGGCGCAGTCGGCTTCCACGGGTGCGTTAGCGGGAACCGTGACCGACGCCTCAGGCGCCGTAGTGCCCAATGTTACCGTAACGGCCACCAATACCGACACCGGCCAGGTGCGTACCGGCTCCACCTCGGCGGATGGCTCCTACAAATTTGCCTTGCTGGCTCCGGGCACCTATCGCGTCAAGTTTGAAGCCACCGGGTTTAAGGCGTCAGAGGTTCCTTCGGTCACTGTAGTTGTGACGGAAACAGGAGTTTTGGATCAGCACCTGGAGGTAGGTACTCAAACGGAACAAGTGACCGTAGAAGGCCAGACCGAGACGATCCAGACCTCCAACGCGACTCTGGGCACCGTAATGAGCTCGCAGACCGTCAGCGGCCTTCCCCTGACCACCCGCAACTACACGAACTTAATTGGCTTGTCTGCCGGGGCCAACAGCAGCGTCTTTAACGCCACCGCGCTTGGAAAGGGCTTGCAGGACGTGGCCGTCAACGGCGCGCCCGCGACCTCGAACAATTTCCAGATGGACGGCGCCAGCATAGTCAATTCTCAGGCCCCCGGGAACGCGGGAGATACAAACGGCTTCGTGGGCTTCGGCATCCCCAATCCGGATGCGCTTCAGGAGTTCAAGATACAGACATCGCAGTATGACGCCGGTTACGGACGCGGCGCGGGTGCCAACGTAAACGTGGTCACCAAGTCCGGAACCAACGCCATCCACGGCACCGCCTTCGAATTCTTCCGCAACACCGTCCTGAACGCGGAAGACTTCTTCGCCAAGTATTCCGGAACCCCGCGCGGAGTGTTGAATCAGAACCAGTGGGGCGGCGTAATAGGCGGCCCGATCATCAAGGACAAATTCTTCTTTTTCACTTCTTTTCAGGACACCGCCCAGAAGAACGGGCTCGATCCAAAGGGCTTTTCCACGGGCGTGACTTTGCCTCCGATTCCAACCGGTCCCCGCGAGAACACCGCGGCTTTCCAGGCGGCGCTGGGTGCGGCGATCTGCCCTCCGAACCACCCGGGCGTCAAAATCTATGAGGCCGCCACCGCTGGCAGCCCGAGCCTGAATAGCGTGCAGGTTGCGTGCGATGGATCGAACATCAATCCGGTGGCCATTAACATCCTTCAGCTCAAAAATCCCGACGGCACATATTACATTCCCAGCTCCACCAACGGCGGTTTCCAGCCGACCACCTACAGTATCCCGGCTATTTTTCACGAGTATCAGATCCTGGGGAACTTCGACTACGTGGTAAACAGCAGGAACACGATATCGAGCCGTTATTTCTACGCCACCTACCCGACGACCTTCGCTTTCGTGTGTACCACCGCGGGCGGTGGGTGCGTCCCCGATAGCGGCGCGCACACCAACTTTCTCAACCAGGACATGGTATTCAAGCTCACCTCGATCGTGACCAACAGTCTGGTGAACGAAGCGCGCGCTTCGATTCAGCGCAACATCATCAATGCCTCGATTACGACTCCGTTCACGAATACGCAGGTCGGGATCACGTCGGCATCGCCGAGCGTCCCCAATCTGGATCGCCTCACCGTCACCGGATTGTTTGCCGCCGGTCCCAGCGGAGGCGCTTTCGACTCGAAAGTGAACATCACACAATGGCAGGTGGCCGACCAGCTTTCCTGGACGCACGGGAAACAGACGTTTCGGTTTGGCGGCGAGGTCGAGCGCGACCTGTGGAACTGGATATTCCCGGGCGTCTCCATCGGATCGCTGACCTTCAACAGTTTCTCTGACTTCCTGCTGGGGCTGCCCGGCTGCAATCCCAGCAATCTCAGCTGCACTCCTACCACCCCTGGTAACACAAATGGAACGGCATTCAGCAACATTAACAACACCGGCGGCGCCATCGCCCGCGTAGGGCCGAATGGTCTCATTCATGGTTGGCGCGAACCTGACGGGAATGCCTTCGTTCAGGATGACATCAAGTTCAACAAGCGGTTGACCGTGAACCTCGGAATGCGATGGGAATACGACGGCTTGATAAAAGACAAATACGGCGAACTAAGCGACTTCTGGCCGAATCTTGCCTCCACCGTCACTCCGGGGACCACCCCAGCCACGGGGACTCTTGTGGGATACGTGGTAGCGTCGAACTATTACCAGCAGCCTCTGCCGCAGGGCGTTTTCAGGGAAAACCATACCATCCAGTCGCAGAACAATCCGCCCCTGGATAACTTTGCCCCTCGGATCGGCTTTGCCGTGCAACCCCTCAAAACCGACCGGTTCGTCGTGCGCGGCGGGTTCGGCTATTTCTATGACCGCGTCGCCGGAACGTACATCATCGGTGCCGGGGAGCAGGGACCTCCGTACTCGGCTACAGTTTCCGCGTCTGGAACTTCCACTTATTTCTCGACGCTCGCTCAGCCGTACAACAGCAACCCCCTGGGATGGACACCTCTCTGGGCGAATCCCGTAAATCTATCGGGCTCGCTCATCACCGTGCCGTATCTGACGCCAAACTTCGTAACGCCGTTGGTCTACCAATGGAACCTGAACACCCAATACGAATTCGCGCGGAATTGGGTGCTCGAACTGGGTTATGTGGGGGAAACCGGTATTCACCAGCCCTATGGTGCCGGATCGCCGCGCAATATGAACGAGGCGCTGTTAGCCAGTCCGACGAACCCCGTGAACGGCCTCACAACCAACACGATTGCGAACGCGAATTATCGCGTGCCGTACTTGGGCATCGGGACCACTGGTTTACAGGCGCAGGGCACGGAGGGAAACTTTAAATCCAACGACCTTCAGGTGACCGTGCGGAAGCAAATGTCCCATGGTCTGCAACTGCAGGGCGCCTATACATGGATTCGGGCGTTTACCACTGCCATCTTCACCAACGACCCCAATAACTCCGCCTCGTTCTATGGACTCAATGCCGTCACCTCGGGCGGGAGCGGCGGCTATCGTCCGCAGCGCTTCGTTTTCAACTATAGCTGGGATCTGCCGCTCGGTAATCCCGAGGGGCTTAAGGGCAAATTGGTCCATGGCTGGAACGTGTCGGGTGTGACTGTTCTTCAGGACGGGCTCCCCTTGACGATTACCGATGGCAAAGGAGGCGCCATTTTCGGAACTGCGGCACCCTCGCGCGCCGAGTTCTGTCCGGGGATGGGAAATGCCAACGCGGCAGCCACGGGCGGCATCTA
>JBEKTG010000431.1:0-3383 GCA_049516275.1 Candidatus Acidiferrales bacterium | reverse complement strand
AAGGCGCTCCGCGAAGTGAAGGCTTCGCTGCTGCTCTCCAAGATCGCCGAGCGCGAAGCCATCGCCGCCACCCGCGACGAAGTCGATCGCGAAGTCGAACGGACCGCCCGCCAGCAGAAAGAGCCCGTGGCCGCGCTGCATATGAAGTTCGAGAAGGACGGTACGCTGGGCCGCATCGCGTCGCACATTCAAACGGAGAAAACGCTCAATTTCCTCTTCGAACAAGCCCGAAAAACGGCGGAGTCATAACTATAATTAATACACCGCGACCGTAAGGGAGCGGTGGTTTGACCAGGCCGCGACCGGTTTTACCGAGCCGCGACCGTAAGGGAGCGGTCAGTGGTACAAAGGGAGTAGGAAAAGCCGGTACCCCCTTTTCCGTTACCTACCTTCGGAGTACATTGCTAAGGGAGCCCGTTCAGGTGATAATGAAGACGAAGCGATTTGGAGGTTCCCACCCGCCAGTACCCTCGGCGGAAGAGGAGAAAACTGCTTGAAGCGAGCCGGATCGGATGACGCTTTACGGTGTTCGTTTTGCCACAAGAGCCAGGACGTAGTCGGAAAGCTCATTTCCTCCCCCAGCGACTACCCGCGCGCCTACATCTGCGATGAGTGCATTGCGGTTTGCAACTCGATTTTGGAGGACGACAAAGTCGAGCCGCCTTCGGGTACCCCGAACAAGATCCCGAAACCCCTGGAAGTGAAAGAGTTTCTGGATCAATATGTAATCGGGCAGGATGCCACCAAGAAGAAGCTCGCGGTGGCGGTTTACAACCATTGCAAGCGCATCCACATGAACCGCATGCGCAACTCCGACGTTGAGTTGCAAAAGTCGAATATCCTGCTGATCGGTCCCACCGGCACGGGCAAAACCCTGCTGGCGCAAACCCTCGCCAAGATCCTCGACGTGCCGTTCGCCATCGTGGATGCCACCACCCTGACGGAAGCCGGGTACGTAGGCGAAGACGTCGAGAATATCATCCTCAAGCTCCTCCAGGCAGCAGACGGCGATGTGCAGAAGTGCCAGCAAGGCATCATTTATATCGATGAAATCGATAAGATCTGCCGCAAGGACGAAAACCCCTCCATCACCCGCGATGTCTCGGGCGAAGGCGTCCAGCAGGCGCTCCTGAAGATCCTCGAAGGCACGGTGGCCAACGTTCCGCCGCAGGGCGGGCGCAAGCACCCTCACCAGGAATTCACCCCGGTGGATACCACCAACATTCTCTTCATCTGCGGGGGCGCGTTCGTGGGTCTGGAGAAGGTCATCGCCCGCCGCACCGGCAAAAAGTCCATGGGCTTCCTGCAGGAAGAGGACAAAATGGGCATGCGTTCCGGCACCAGCGGCCGCCGGGATATCGATCTGCTGAGCCATGCGCAGCCCGTTGACCTCATCAAATTCGGCTTCATTCCGGAATTCATCGGCCGCCTGCCGGTGAACGCCGTGCTCGAAGATTTGGACCGCTCGGCGCTCATTCAGATTCTCTCGCGGCCCAAGAACGCCATCATCAAGCAGTACCAGAAGCTGTTTGAGTTCGAGAATGTGCGCCTGAAATTCAGCGACGAAGCCCTTGAAGCCATCGCCGACCTGGCCATGGAGCGCAAGGTGGGCGCGCGCGGTTTGCGCATGATTCTCGAAGACCTGATGCTCGACCTGATGTACTATCTGCCTTCCTACAAGAAGGTGCGCGAATTCCAGGTCACCAAGGAAATGGTGCTGTCGCAGAAAATCAGTCTTACAATATTAGAAAAGGCCGGTTAGCCCCAAACCCCCGAAAAGAAGTTTCCGTTCAATCAGAGAGGACCAGGGGCCGAGCCGAGCCCCTGGGGAGATCAATGCTTACATCGAAGGAAAAGCCCGACACAAAGCGTCTGCCGATGATGCCCATTCGCGAGGTGGTCATCTTTCCGTACATGATGACCCCGTTTGTGGTGGGCCGCGAGTCGAGTGTGCGGGCGCTCGAGGAAGCCATGGCCGGCGACAAGAAAATCTTCCTTGCCGCCCAGCACGATGCTTCCGTCGACGAGCCCAAGCCCAACGAGATTTTCAGCGTAGGCACCATCGTCAACATCGTGCAGAGCCTGAAACTGCCCGACGGCAACATCAAGGTGCTGGTGGAAGGCGTGGAACGCGCCAAAGTGGTGTCGGTCTCCGATGAAGACGGATTTTTCCGCGCCATCGTCAAGACTTCCACCTACCGCGTGGAGGCCGGGCCGCAGCTCGATGCCCTGGTCAGCCGCGTTACTACCCTGTTCGAGCAGTATGTCAAGCTCAGCCAGAATCTGAATTACGAGCAGATGTTGCAGGCCATCCGCGGCGGCGACGAACCCGGCAAACTGGCCGATACCGTAGGCGCCAATCTTCCGCTGACGCTCGAAGAGAAGCAGGAACTGCTCGAAATCTTCGACCCCATCGACCGCCTCACCCGCGTGGCCGAAATGCTCGACATCGAGATCGAAAAGCTCAATGTCGACCGCACCATTCAGGGCCGTGTGAAGCGCCAGATGGAAAAGGCGCAGAAAGAGTATTACCTCAACGAGAAGATCAAGGCCATCCAGAAGGAACTGGGCCGCGGCGAAAAGAGCGAAATCGACGAGCTGAAAAAGCGCATCGAGACCGCCGGCATGACCGCCGACGCGCAGGAAAAGGCCATGGCCGAACTGAAGCGGCTGGAAAACATGCCGCCCATGTCGGCCGAATCCACCGTCTCCCGCAACTACCTCGACTGGCTGCTGGCGGTGCCGTGGAAGAAGAAATCCAAGGAAATCCGCGATCTCAAGTTCGCCGAAAAGACGCTCGAAAGCGACCACTACGGCCTCGAAAAGATCAAGGAGCGCATCCTCGAATTCCTCGCCGTCCGCCGGCTGGTCAAAAATCCTAAAGGCTCCATTCTGTGCTTCGTCGGGCCTCCCGGAGTGGGCAAAACTTCGCTCGGCATGTCCATCGCCAAGGCCACCGGACGCAAGTTCGTCCGCATGTCGCTCGGCGGCGTGCGCGATGAGGCCGAAATCCGCGGCCATCGCCGCACCTACATCGGTGCCCTGCCCGGCCAGATCATCCAGATGATGAAGAAGGCGGGCACGCGCAATCCCGTCTTCATGCTGGATGAAGTGGACAAGATGTCCATGGATTTTCGCGGCGACCCGTCGGCCGCTCTGCTCGAAGTGCTCGACCCCGAACAGAATTACATGTTCGTGGACCATTATCTCGACGTCGAGTACGATCTCAGCGAAGTCTTTTTCATCGCCACCGCCAACGTGCTGCACACCGTTCCACCGGCATTGCAGGATCGCATGGAGGTGATCCGTCTCTCGGGATACACCGAACTCGAGAAGATGGAAATCGCCAAGCGATTCCTGGTGAAAAAGCAGATGGAGCAGAC
>JBEKTG010000430.1:0-4079 GCA_049516275.1 Candidatus Acidiferrales bacterium | reverse complement strand
GAGCGCGTGCTGATGCACCTGCTGAACGCCAGCGCCATCGAGAACAAGCGCATCGCCCTGCCGGGGCATCGCTTTCAAGTGCTGGCGCTGGACGGCAATCCGGTTCCGACTCCGCAATTCGCGGAGGCAGTGATGCTAGGGCCGGGCGAGCGCGTCGATGCCATTGTGGAAATGAACCAGCCGGGGGTTTGGATCCTCGGCGGCACGGACGACATGGCGCGCAATGCCGGACTGGGAACGATCGTGGAATACGCGAACCAGCATCGCGAGCCTCAGTGGGTGGCTCCTGCGAAACCTGTCTGGGATTACGCGGTTTTCGGACGCGCCGGAGCGCCCGCAGGTCCCGCGCCCGACGAGATCATCCAGATGGTCTTCGAGAAGCTTCCGAGCGGTGCGGGGAAGTTCGATTTGTGGCTGGTGAACGGCAAACCGTACCCCCACGAGCAGGAATTCGTGCTGAAGCAGGGCGCGCGTTACCGCCTCGTCTTCCATAACCGCACCGACGATGCGCATCCGCTGCATATTCACCGGCACTCGTTTGAAATCTCGGAGCATCGGGGAAAACCCATGGCGGGCGTGATCAAGGATACGGTGATCGTCCCGCTGTTCGGGCGGACAGCGGTGGACTTTACGGCCGACCAGCCGGGGCTCACCCTTTTTCACTGCCACATCCAGCAGCACATGGATTTCGGCTTCAAGGCGCTCTTCCGCTACGCCTGATCAACGGCGATCAAGTCCATTCTAATCATTGATTTGTGTGTCACATTGACCCGTATTTCAAATGCTGATGACACTGACTTCAAATTTTAATTTGCGTGCCTTGCCCACCCCTTCCTAAAGTGGAGTATGAACACGCAGACGGACCAGTACCAGTACCGCGATATAGCTTTTCTCCACGAAATAGGCCAGCGCATTGCCGCATCCGACCCGCTTCACATGGTATTAGCCCGGGTGGTTGAGTTTGTTTCGGCGGTGGTGATGTGCGACTCCTGCTTCATTTACGTCCTTGAGGATGGCGATCTCACCCTCCGTGCCTCGAAAAACCCGCACGCCGAAGTGGTTGACCGGCTGAAGCTGCGGATCGGGCAGGGCATCACGGGATGGGTCGCCGAGAACAAAAAGCCCGTCGTACTCTCCAGCAACGCGTTTCAGGATCACCGGTTTCAATCTTTTACTGAATTACCGGAGGATCGTTATGAGGCGTTCTTGTCGGTGCCGGTGCTGTGCCGCGACAAGCTCGTGGGAGTCATCAACGTGCAGCATCGCGAGCCGCACATCCATGCCAAGGGGGAAGTTCAGCTCATCTCGACCATCGGCTTCCTGGTGGGTCCGGAGATCGAGCTGGCGAGGATGGAAGCGGAGAAGCTGAAGTTTGCCGATTTGTCCGGTGCCCGCAAGCTCGTGGAGCAGGCCGCGCAAATTCTGCAACAGCAGCTGCACATCGACGAAGACGAAGCCAACCTTGCCATGCAGAAGCAAAGCCGCCAGAGCGGGAAATCGATGCGGGAAGTTGCTTCGGCGGTTCTGCTGCACGATGAGCTTTGCAAAGGGCTCCGGCGGCAGGTGTAATCGCGGGCCGGCCGTTCTGACTGAATTTGGGGCGGGCTAACCGGCCAGTTGTTGCAGGTGGCGCTCGATATCGTCGAGCATGCTGCTTGCGCCGATGCGAAAAAGCTTTGGCGCGAGCCACCGCGAACCCAACTCCTCTTTCACCACTGACAAATATTCGATCGCTTGCGCGGCTGTGCGGATGCCGCCCGCGGGCTTGAATCCGATGGCCCTGCCGGTTTTTTCGGTGTACTCGCGAATCGCCCGCGTCATCACAATTGCGACCGGGAGCGTTGCGTTGATGGTCTCTTTGCCGGTGGACGTCTTGATGAAGTCCGCGCCGGCCATCATGGCGATCAGGCTCGCGCGGGCGATATTGTCGAGCGTCTGCAACTCGCCGGTGCCGAGAATCACCTTCATCAGTTTGTCCCCGCAGGCGGCTCGGAACGCCGCAACCTCGTCGTAGAGGCCCTGCCAGTTGGATTGCAGGACGTGGTCGCGCTTGATCACCACATCGATCTCGTCGGCGCCAGCCTCCACCGAGCTGCGAATCTGCGCGACGCGTTCCTTCATCGGTGCGAGTCCCTTGGGAAAATCCGCGGAGACGGTAGCGACCTTGATACCGGTGCCGTGAAGTTCCTCGCGCGCGGTCTTGATGAAGGGATGATAGATGCACACGGCGGCCACCTGGAAATCGCCCGGCTCGAGTCCGAGAAGTTGCAGAACACCGGTGGGCAGCGGCTGGCGCGCTTTGGCGCAGAGGCGGCGCACCCGCTCGTGTGTGTCGTCGGCGGCGAGAGTGGTCAGGTCCATCACGGTAATCGCGCGCAACAGAGATGGCCGCGAGTCCTTCGTGATGGCGCCGGGTGCGCCAAACGATTCCGCGGCGCGCTCGACAGCAGGGACATCGACGCGCGTGCCTTTGATCCAGGCGAGGTCCAGCGGAATGCCCGGGTTCCGGTGCCCGACCGTGCTTTTCTTAGGGGTTTCCATGGCAGTTCTATCCCTTGGCGGAGTGTTCGTGCTCCACGTAGTAACGCACGAGCGCCATCGACCGGTAAATGGCGTGAACAAACTTTCCATAGGGCGCGGTAGCGAATAGCGCCGCAATCACACCCAGATGCAGCACAAGCAGGCTGCCCATTGCGGAAGTAGCGCGGAAAATAAGCAACAGCATACCCGACAGCGCCGTGAGTCCCAGCGTCGTCAGAAAAGTGTAGTCCATGCCGTAGGCGCGGGCGTTCGCCGGGGCGCGATCGCTTTGAAATTTGAGACCGATCAAACCGGTGGTTCCAATGATCAACATCACTCCGCCGACAGCGCCGAAAACCACCGGCGCGCTGGCGACAGGGTAGGGCGGCAGCTCGTGCAACAAATCCTGGTAGATGAACGCTAGAGTTGTTGATACAAAGTCAGAAAGGAATCCCCAGAACACAAGGGAGTGGTAAATGCGCCGCGAAGACGACGGACGCCGTTGCGGATATGTGCAACCGGGTCCGCCGCCCTTTAGATAGCGCAAGCCGAGAGCAGCACCAATCGCCTCCGCCAGCGCTCGCCCGCTGATCTTCTGCTCGGGTTTTCCATCCGTTTCCGACCAGCCGCGAACGGTGCCGCGAAACCAAACCGCGAGGCCGTAGAAAAACAGCGCCACCGCCGGGATCACCATCGCCAGGTAAGGCGAACAATCGAGGCGGCCCGATCAGCGCCAGCCCAAGCAGCACAACCAGCAAGATCACCGCGCCAGCGAGCAGCAGTGCGATTCCCTGCTGCTTGAACGCGCGGCCAAGAAACCCCGGCCAGCTCCACTGCCTGTAGCTTTCCACCCGCGCTTCCGACAATACCTGCGGAATATTGATGGCAAATTCGTGCGGCGGCGTGAACATGCAGGCGTAATAGCAGGCGCGACAGTCGTGGCAGAGGTTCGCCAGATAGAAGACGTCGCCCTTTTCGAAATCGCGGCGCGTCTCGATGGCCCGGAACACCGGGCAGAGACCCTCGCAGTAGCGGCACGCGTTGCAGATGACGAGCTGGCGGTTGGCCTCCTCGAAAAGATTAAGCTCGGGCATTCGTGGCCGCCATCCTCCCGGCAAGTTCGCCGAACACCGCGCCAATCGTCATGCCAAAGCCCGCGAGATAGCCTTTCGTAAGAATATTGCCGGACATGATTTCGCCCGCCGCATACACATTCTTGAAGGGAGCGCCGCTCTGCGTGAGCACGCGGCCCGTTTCGTCCACCGCGACGCCCATATAAGTGAACGTAATTCCCGGCCGCAGCGGCAAAGCATAAAAGGGCGGCTTATCGATGGGGATCGCCCAATTGCTCTTCGGCGGCGAAATCCCCTGCGTCCCGTTTCCGTCCGGAGTTTCCAGGCGCTGCTCGATCTTGCCCGAGGTGGCGCGATTGTACTCGCCCAGCGTCGCCGTGAACGCGCCCGGGTCCAGATTCAGCGCCGCGGCAAGCCCGGCGAGAGTATCGGACTGGTAAGGCTTGAACATGGGCGGCAGAAAACGTCCGATGGTTTTTGAATCCA
>JBEKTG010000429.1:0-3393 GCA_049516275.1 Candidatus Acidiferrales bacterium | reverse complement strand
AGGGCGCGCGTGAGAGAGCGCTGGCCGTCGCGGGTGGGCCGGGGTTCCAGAGGAGGCTCGAGCAGCGCCGATGTCTTTCCGGCTTTCTTGGAAAGCGGGAGCACGGTTTTCTCCGCCACTTTGGCCGGCGTATCGTCAGGGCGCGTCGGCAGGGAAGCGGACGTCTTGGTTGGCGGCTCCTCGGCAGTCACGTTTGCTGGCTTCGCAGCGGGTGTTTCAACGGCCGGCGCAATCGAACTCGCAACGGATTTCTTCTCGGATTTTGCCTCGGCCTTTTTCTCGGTAGTTTTTGGAGCAACCGGCTCGGGAGCGGAAACGGATGCGGCAAGCGAAGGCGCCGTAACGGGAGGCATCGGCGGAGGAACAGTCGAGGCGCCAGACACAGACGCGGTCGTCACAGGTGAGACGGGAGGCTCCGCCGGCGCGGTAGAAGATTTCGCCGTGTTCACGGCGCGCGAGTGAATGTCGATCACCAGGCGATAGGGATTGGCGAGCAGGAACGCGGAATAGTCCTTTTCGCCGTTCACATTGAGGACGAGGCGCACCACGTCCGGCTTGTTCTGCGCCACGCGCACCGATTCCAGGAGCCCGTCGTTTACGTCCAGCTCCTGGCGGGAAAGCTTTGCGCCCACGTTCGCCTTATAGAGATTGAAATAGATGCGGTCGGGAGACGCGATGCGGGCGGACTCGTACTTGATCGTGTCATTCAGCGTGACGATCACCCGCGTGGAACCGGGCGAGTTCCAGGTCTGGACGCGAGTGACATCCGATCTCCGGTTGCCCACGCGTGGCTCGACGGCCTGGCCTTTCAGATCGGGCTGTCCAGCGGTGACATTCTCGACTTGCTGATCGCTCTTGCGCTTCTTCGTGCTGCTGCCGTCCTGAGCGTCGGCGGTAGATTGCGGCTTCGCATCGGGTTTGGAAGCGGCGACGTCGGCCTTGACGTCGGCCTTGGAGGCGACCGAAGTTGCTGCGTCAGGCGCGCGCGGGCCGGGATCCCTCGAAGCCGTTTTCTGCTGAGGCTCAGGCTGCGCCGAACGGTTCTGCGCGGTTGCTGCGGCCGCGGCTTGCTTTGAGTCAGGCTTCGGCTCTGGTTTCGACTCGGGCTGGCGGGCGTCGGCGATTTCCTTCAGGGCTTGCTGCGCGTCCGCGGCTTTGTCCGAGTGCGGGTAGTGCTTGAGGAACTGTTTGAAAGTTTCCTGCGCGTCGTCCGGCTTCTTCAGATCGTCTTTTTGAACCTTGCCAATGGCGAAAAGAGTGTCGGAGCGAAAGCGCGTGCCGGGGTATTGCTTGAGCAGGAAATTGTAGCGGTCGATGGCTTCCTGAAAATATTTCGGGTCAAAGAGGCGGCCCATGGCCTCGTAAAGTTCGGCCTCGGCGATCAGCGCCTGCGTGGCATCGGGGGCGGTGGGCGTGATCAGGTAGACCTTGCGGTAAGCGAGAACCGTCTGCTTGTAGTCGGACTCGCCGCGATCCCTCTCGAGATAGCCTTCGAGCATCGTGCGCATTTTGACCGCGCGCTCGAACTGCTTCTGGGAATCCGCTTTCGAGTCGGCGCGAATCGCAGGGGCGAGGAAGGCCGGGAAGGCCAGCGCGATAAACAGAACAGCCCGTAGAAAAGAGCCGGTAAAAAAGCTCGCGCGCTTTCGCGTAGTCAGATGGCTTGTGGTCATTCGTTCGTGAAGACTACCCGGCCATTCGCGTCGACTTCCCGCCGCACCGTGGGCCTTGGACGGCTCCACAGCGTGGAAGTGCGACCCGAGCCGGGCCGGAAGTAAGCGCTGGTTACCTTTTGCACGTACTGCTGCGTTTCGCGGTAGGCCGGAACGCCGCCGCTCAGATCCACGGCTCGCTCGCCGGCGTTATAGGCCGCGAGCGACTTGGTCAAATCGCCGTTGTAGCGATCGAGCAGCGTTTTCAGGTACGTGGTGCCTCCCTCGACATTCTGGGCCGGGTCAAAAGGATTGCCTACGCCAAACCGTTGCGCGGTGGAAGGAATGAGCTGCATCAATCCAACCGCTCCCTTTTGCGAGATAGCCCTAGTATTCCATCCCGATTCCGTGGTGATAACGGCTTTGACCAGCGCCGGATCGAGACTGTGCCGCTGCGCCGCTTCCTGCACGATGCGATCGAGGCGCGAGTCGCTCGGATTCGAAACAAACGCACGCGCCGAAACCGCGCTCGATTCCACCGAACCGGGCGAAGCTGCGGCGAACTCGTTCGACTTCGTGCCGGGCTGCGGCATGGAATTCACGGGCGATGCCTTTGCCGCTACGGGACTACTTATAGTACTCCCGTGACGGGCTTGCGGGGAATCTCCATTGACGAAGACGAGCTTTCCTCGCTCATCCACGTAGGATGCGATCTGGCCGCTGGCCGGTCTCGCGAAAGAGAGACCCACGGCCAGCACCGCGAGCGCCACGAAGACCCTCCGGTTGCTGTACATAAGGGGCATAGGGGTAGGCAGAACGCTACACTCCCGAACGAACGACAGACAGGCTTATGCAAACAGCGACAAGTGCCTGGGAAAGAAGAGTTTCCCGGCAGCGTTTCTGGCGAGCCGGATTATAACAACCGTTCTAAGAGGGGGTAAACGTTACCGAGGGTAGTTTCTATGGCGGATGTGTCTTTTCCGCCAGCCTCCGCCAAATCGGGTCTGCCGCCCCCGGAACCGCCTACCATCTTGGCGAGTTCCTGGACGATTTTGCCGGCGTGGAGCCTGGGGATGAGGTCCTTCGTAACTGCTGTGATTAGAGCCACTTTGCCGTCATCGGCGGAGGCTAGGACGACCACTCCGGAGCCTAGCTTCTGGCGGAGCGAATCGACCATCTGGCGGAGGGCGTCGCGGTCGGCATTCTCGACTTTCGCTGTGATCACCCGGACACCCTTCACTTCACGGATATCGTCGAGGAGACCCTGGGCCTGGGAGCCGGCGGCTTTGCGTTTCAGGCCTTCGAGCTGCTTTTCGAGCTGCTTGATTTGATCCAGTTGGCGCTCGATGGCGGCGGTGAGGTCGTCTTCCGAGGTGTTCAGCAGGGAGGCAGCGCCGCGGAGGGTGGTAAGGGCTTTCTGGTATTCGGCCAGGGCGCGGTCGCCGGAGATGGCTTCGATCCGGCGGACTCCCGCGGCGGTGGACTGCTCGGAGACGATCTTGAAGACGCCGATTTCGCCGGTGCGATGGACGTGCGTGCCGCCGCAGAGTTCTTTGGAGTAGAAGCCGCGGGGCGCGGCCAGATCGGGAATGGTGACGACGCGGACGTTGGCCTCGGGGTATTTATCTCCGAAGAAGGCCAGGGCGCCGGAGGCGAGGGCATCGTCGATATTGGTGATGTCGGTGGTGACCTTGAGATTGCGCAGGATTTCTTCGTTCACCTGCTGCTCGATTTCGGCGAG
>JBEKTG010000428.1:0-3394 GCA_049516275.1 Candidatus Acidiferrales bacterium | reverse complement strand
TCCCACGCGGCGTACCACGGGTATTCCCATTTGTCCGGCATGGAGATTACGTCGGAGTTGTACAGGCTGTTCCAGTCGTGATTTCGCCCGAACTTCCTGCTCGGATCAGGCTTCGGCTGCGTGGAATCGCCATCGAGCCAGCGCTGCACGTCGTAGTGATAGCTCTGCTTGCCCCAGAGCAGCCCCGCGAACGCCTGCCTCTGCACAAGGCGCGCATCCTCGGTCACCCCTTCGCCGGCGCGCTCCGCGTAAAATTCGTCGGCTTCCTGCAGACGGTTCGCGAAGACATCTTCGAAGTCCGCGCCGAAAAATGTTTTCGCCGAAGCCTGCTTGCCGTCCGCGGGATTCTGATCCGTAAACCTGCAGCGCAGCGTCCAACTCTGCCCGGGAGCCACTTGCGCCACATAGTGCGCCGCGGCCTTGGTCCCTTGGAGCGCCGGATTCACCGCCTCGCGCTGGCCGTTCACAATGTAGCGATGAAACGAATCCTTTACGTACGGTGCGGCGTTCGGCGTCCCGTAAAGGCGCTCGGCATTCGTCTTATTCTCGGTAAAAAGCAGCTCCGGCGAGCCTTCGAACAGCAGCCAGCGCTTCCCGTAGCGATAATCGCTCGCCCCCAGCACCGTCGTTCCCGCCGGGCCTTCGATGCGGGAGGCTTGCGGCATGTCGTAAGGATCGCCCCAGTCCCAGCGGTTGCGAAACCACAGCGTCGGCAGCAGGTGCAGCGTTGCCGGCTCGGGGCCGCGGTTCCACGCCGTGATGCGAATGGCGATGTCTTCGCAGGCGAACTTCGCGTATTCCACAAACACATCGAAATAGCGGCTTTCGTTGAAAACTCCGGTATCGATCAACTCGTATTCGGGATCGAGACGCGTGCGCCTCTTGTTCTCGTCGACGAGTTGGGAGTAGGGAAACGCCGCGTGCGGATACTTGTAGAGGAATTTCAGGTACGAACTCGTCGGCGTCGCGTCGAGGTAGTAGTAATACTCCTTCACATCCTCGCCGTGATTTCCCTCGGGATTCGTCAGGCCGAAGAGTCGTTCCTTCAGGATGGTGTCCTTGCCGTTCCACATCGCCAGGGCGAAACAGATGTGCTGGTGGCGGTCGCAGATTCCGCCGATGCCGTCTTCGCCCCAGCGGTAGGCGCGCGATCGCGCGTGGTCGTGCGGAAAATAATTCCACACGTCGCCGTTGGCGCTGTAGTCCTCACGCACCGTGCCCCACTGGCGCTCTGAAAGGTACGGTCCCCAGCGCTTCCAATGGACCTCGCGTTCCGCGCTGGCCTTGAGTCTCTGATCCTCGATCGTCATCCTGAGGCCTTCCTAATCGCACCCGCCGCCATAGGGGCGGCACAAACCCGCCTGATTCATCATTCGACTCGCCGTCCAAGCACTTTAGCGGCAAACCTCCATAAGTGACAAGGCGTCATCAATATATTCATCGGAATGTCCCGCCGCATTCATCTGCCTTTCTTAATCGAATTTATCCAGCGCACCACTGGCGCCCACTAGCGGATTGACCGCGGCATTCTGTATCCTTATCCATGCCCTCGCCGACGGATGCCCTGCCTTGATCGTTCCCGCGGAAGCTCCGCCGGATACGCCAGCACCAGCGACGCGTGCGCCATTCTCGTGGGCTGTCACGCTGCTGTTCGTCGTCCTCGCGGCAACCGCCGTCGTCACTCCCTTGGTGGTAATCAGCAACGCTTCGGGCCACGATATCCAGTTCCATCTTGCCTCCTGGATGGACGTCGCCGGGCAGTGGCGCGAAGGAATCCTCTACCCGCGCTGGGCGGAATGGGCCAATTGGGGCTTCGGCGAGCCTCGCTTCATCTTTTACCCTCCCGCATCGTGGCTCACCGGCGCCGCGCTCGGCTCCGTGCTGCCGTGGCCTGCCGTTCCGGGCGCCTACATCTGGCTCGCGCTGATTGTTGCGGGAATGTCGATGTGGAAGCTTGCCCGCGAATGGCTGCCGGGTCCGCAGGCGGCTGCCGCCGCAGTCCTGTTTGCCGTTAATCCTTACAATCTCGCGATTGTTTATTACCGCAGCGATTTTGCCGAACTCCTGGCCGCCGCGCTTCTTCCCCTGCTGCTATGGTCCACGCTCGGGATCGTCCGCAGAGAATCCGGTCGCTTCGCTTCACTCGCAATCGTGTTCGCGGCCATTTGGTTATGCAACGCGCCCGAAGCCGTGATCGCCACGTACTCGCTGGCGCTTCTTCTCCTCGTCCTGTCCGCAGTAAAGCGCAGCCCGCGGCCTTTGATTGCAGGCGGCGCGGCTATGGCGGCGGGCTTCGGTCTCGCCGCTTTCTATATCCTACCCGCGGCCCGGGAGCAACACTGGGTGCAGATTGCGCAAGCGGTCACCGCCAATCTTCGCCCCGAGCGCAATTTCATTTTCACCAACTCCAACGACCCCGAATTTCTCGTTTTCAACTGGAAGATCTCCGGCATCGCGCTGGGGATGATGCTCTTCATCGGCGAGGCCTCCGTCTTCGTCGCGCGGCGACGGCGCGAACTCGCCGAAGCCTGGTGGGCGCTGCTCTCGCTCGCCGCCGCGTCATCCTTCCTGATGTTCCGCCCGAGCGCGCCGCTCTGGCGTTATTTACCCAAGCTCGCGTTCATGCAATTTCCGTGGAGGTGGCTCGAGCCGCTGGCCGTGGTGTTCGCATTTTTCATCGCTGCGGCGATTGGCTTGCTGCGCGAGCGGTGGGTAGCGGCGCTCGCACTGGCCGTGGTGTTCGCCGCGATCGCCGCCACCGGCTGCCTGATCGCCAAAGATACCTGGTGGGACGATGGCGATGTCCCCTTTCTCGCAGGCGAAATCGCCGCAGGCCACGGTTACGAGGGCACCGACGAATACGCGCCCGTCGGCAGCGATCGTTATCAACTGCCTGAAGCCACTCCGGACGCCGAAGACATCCCCGACGTACCGCCCACGCCGCCCGTCGCTGAAATGGATCCTTCGACCGGCAAAATCGCCGCTGCGGCCAACGCACAGATCGCCATCGAGCAATGGACCAGCGAGCGCAAACGATTCTCCGAGTCCGCCGCGACTCCGGTCACGCTGGCGCTCCGGCTCGTGAATTATCCCGCGTGGGAAATAACCGTGGACGGCAGGAAAGTGCAGCCGGAATCGGCGCCCATGACTGCCGAGATGCTTCTACCCCTGCCCCCGGGAAGCCATCAGGTGGAGGTTCGATTTCGCCGCACGTGGGACCGCACGGCCGGCGACGCGATCTCGGTTCTCTCAGCGATCGTCTTGATTGGATATGCGATGGGATATGCGGGGTATTCCGGAAAGCGCCCGAGCGCGGCGCCAGTCGCGTCGCCCGCCTCGCAACACTCGTAACGTAAGGCGTCCGCGTTACGTGATCGGCTTGTGCGAGAACTTC
>JBEKTG010000427.1:0-3402 GCA_049516275.1 Candidatus Acidiferrales bacterium | reverse complement strand
GGAACGCGCCCAAACATTCCCTGATATTCCCAAGGTGTTTCCGGGTCGGTAGCGGACGCGCTGGATTGCCGTACCCAAAAATGCGGATGTTCCAGCCCATGCTGCCTCTTCCATTCCCAGTCTTCCGGCCGCCAGTAGGCCGCGTTTTCGTAACCCCCGGCGTGCACAAACTTCAGGAACTCGTGGTTGGTCGTTGGGAATACGTCGATCGAGAAACTGGGTACCTGGACCACCTGCTCGTCGAATTCATTGTCCCAACCGAAACTATTCGGTCGTCCGCGAACCTGCCCCAGCGTGGCTGAACCGGCGGGAATCGTAACCTGGCGTTGCCGTGGAGCAGGTCCCGGATCACCGGAAGTGACGTCGTAGGGAAGCTTGTGCTGCACGGGCAAATTGTGGAAGAGATAGGCGAGCGTTTCCGCGTGCATGAGCCGATGCTCGATCGCTACGTTGAGCAGCGGTCCTTCCAGAATCGCCGCGGAACTGGGATCATTCAGGCGCTCATCCAGCTGCTCGCGAACGCCTCGGTTGTACTTTTCCACTTCGGCGATCGTGGGCCAATCGGAGGCCACATCGGTGGGCAGCCCTCCGCCGACCGGGTCAATGCCGAATGCGAAAAGCCGGTTCAGAGTTTCGTTGACGGGATTGAGGCCCAGCACCGGACCGAGCAGGTTCCAGTCGAACGCCTCCAGATGCCCAAGGTAAAAAATCAAGCGATGGCGCTCCGCGATCGGGCGGTCGTAAAAGGAATTGGGCGCGAGAACCTTGAAAAGCTCGTCTGTGCGCGTGCGAGCTTCTTCCAGCCGCGAAAGCAAGGGGGACTGGATCTTCGGGGCTGTCTGTGAACTGGCCACGCAACACCTCAAGAGGCATCTACTTCATATGCCCGATTAGTCTACTGGCGCAAGCACTTTCGCCGACATACCTTGGATGCTGTAGATGAGGGAAAGCGTCAGGGAATCTGCTGGGATAGGAGCAGGCCCAGAGCCTTGCGGAAGGCCCTACCGCGATGACTGTAGTTGTTTTTCTCAGCCTGAGACGCCTCCGCGAAGGTGTGGCCAAGGGCGGTGCAGAAGAATATCGGATCGTAGCCAAAGCCTTGTGCTCCACGTGGTTCGTGGGTCAGAGCGCCGTCGACGTAATCGGACGTGATGGCGACGACACGCCCGCCGCGAGCCAGTGAGGTAACACAGACGAATCGGGCGCGCCGGTCGTCGCCTTCTTTCCTCTGCATCTCGCGCAGCAGCTTTTGGACCCGGTCGGCGTCACTTGCCCCCGGGCCGGCGTATCGCGCCGAATGAATCCCGGGAGCGCCGCCGAGAGCCGGTACTACCAAGCCCGAATCGTCGGCGACAACCATCTCCGGCGTGAATTGGCTGTAGTGCAGGGCCTTTCCAGCGCTATTTTCGGCGAACGTGGGGGCGTTCTCGTCGAAGGCTGGAAATCCGCTGAAACCGGGAAGGAGGTCCAGCTGCACGGGAGATTCGCCGGCGAGTTCGCGATACTCGCGTAGCTTGCCTGGATTCGACGATGCCAGGAACAATCGAGGCGGCGCCATGCGAGCTTCCGTCCGGTTAGCGCGAGCGCCCGCTGAAAGTCATCTGCACTAATTCCTGCTGCACCTTGCACAGATGCCGGATTCCGCCCGCGGCCAGGTCGATCAGTCCCTGAAGCTCCTGATTCGTGTAGGGCCGGCCTTCCGCGCTGGCCTGCACCTCTACAAACTTTCCGCCGCCGGTCATCACTACGTTCATATCCACCTGGGCCCGCGAATCTTCTTCATACGCAAGATCGAGCAAAAGCTGGTCGTCCACGATGCCGACACTGGTGGCCGCAACGGAGTCGATCAGCGGGACGGCACGGAGCATGCCGGCCGCGACCATGCGTTCGAGGGCCAGCGCGAGAGCCACGAAGGCGCCGGTGACGGAGGCGGTTCGCGTGCCGCCGTCGGCCTGGATCACGTCGCAATCAAGCCACACCGTTCGTTCTCCGAGCGCTTTCAGGTCCGTGACCGCGCGAAGAGTGCGGCCGATCATGCGCTGAATTTCGAGCGTGCGCCCCGACTGGCGTCCGCGCGTGGATTCCCGCGGTGTGCGCTCTTCGGTGGAGCGGGGCAGCATTCCGTATTCGCCCGTGACCCAGCCTTTGCCGGTGCCTTTGAGGAACGAGGGTACGCCATCGTCCACCGTCGCGGTGACAATCACCCGCGTATTACCCGTTTCAATTAGCACGCTGCCTTCGGCGCTCTTGATGAAATCGGGAATAATTTTTACCGGTCGTAACTCGTCGGGGGCGCGTCCATCAGATCGCAAATGCATCTCCTTGGTTTATGTGACTGTCCCTCGGGCTGCGCCCGATTATGGATGCTCAGTGTGACCACAGTGGCGGGAAGTGTCAACAGAGGCAGCAAAGAAGCATCAGGGTTTTGTAGTGGACTGGGGCGCGGGAATGGATTTTGCCGCCGGGGATGCAGCGGGCGGTTCGCCGGGCGCTGTTTGCGAGGAGCTGTCGCCGGGGGCTGTTGGCGACTGGTCCTCGGGCGGATTCAGCTCGAAGTAACCGGTGAGGTCCAGGTGGCCGGCGAGCGTTTCGGCCTCCTGCCCGTGAATCAGGATCTTCAGGCGGCGCAGGGTGGGGACGTTGTTCTCGAGCGTCTGCACGATGGAATCCACCGTCATCTGCTCGCTTAAAATTCCCGAGGGAATTTCGGAGACGAGAGCATCGGAGAAATCCGCGATGGCGGTTCCGTCCGGGAGAACGTAGAAGCCGAGAAGTTCGGCGTCCGCGGGGAGGGTGCGCTGCTCGGCTGTGGGAGCCGAAGCGATCAGCGCGTGGAGAATCTGTTTCGAGCGCTGCGCCGGGTCGGCCGAAAGCGGCAGCTGAATCGTGACTGGCGCGAGCTGGTCCGGGGCTGCCGCCCAAAAAAGTTTTGCCGCGACGGTCACGTCCGTGGGAGTGGTGATGGGCGGAGCGAGCACTTCGCGGCGCGCCTGCTCCTCCACCGATTGCGCCTGAGAAAGGCGCTGGACTCGCTCACGGAGGCTGTGGAAGCTGAGCAGTCCCACCACGACGGCAATTGCCAGCGCAGCCACAACGATTTTCCACTTGCGAGCCACTATTTCGCTCCTGCGGAGTTCGCCGGCCGGAAGGCCTGAATACCCTTGGAGATGGAAACGGCCAGCGGTGTAGCCATGGCGGTGAAGGAAGCTGCGCTGGAATCCGCGACGCTGGAAATTTCGATGGCTACCGCGGGCGCGGCCACCGAGCGAAGCCCCCTGACGGCCGCAGCTTTCGACATTGCGGGCGATCCCGTGAACGGCTGCGCTAACTGGATCTGCAGCTGGTCCGCGAGGCGGTGGCTCGCATCCGCGTAATTTCGCTGCGCTTCGTTCCAGGGAATTA
>JBEKTG010000426.1:0-3412 GCA_049516275.1 Candidatus Acidiferrales bacterium | reverse complement strand
CCTACAGCTACGCGGGAACCATCGGCCAGCTCGGCTACGGTTCGATGGATCGGCGATTTTTCCATCGCCTGGGCGCGAGCCAACTCGACCGCACCATCTGCTCCGAGGCCGGCGGGCAGGCGTGGAATCTGGTGTACGGAAAGAAGCTCGGTACTCCCACTGAGGATTTCCGGCTGGCGAAGCTGATTCTGGCGTGGGGCGCGAACATCCACGGCAACAACATTCACTTGTGGCCCTTTGTGGAAGAGGCGCGGCGCAACGGGGCGAGGCTGATCGTGATCGATCCTTACCGCACGCGCACCGCAGCCGTAGCCGACTGGCACATCGCCATCCGCCCCGGCACCGACGTTGCGCTGGCGCTGGGATTGATGCACGTGATTTTGAACGAAGGCCTGGAAGATCGCGCCTACATTGCCGAAATGACGCACGGTTTCGAGCAGCTGGCCGAGCGCGTGCGCGAGTACACTCCAGAGCGCGTGGCGGCCTGGACCGGCATGACGCCCGCCGAGATCGAACAACTGGCGCGGGAGTACGCGACGACGCGACCGGCGACGATGCGGCTGAACTACGGCGTGCAGCGATCGGAAAACGGCGGAGCGGCAGTGCGAGCGATCGCCATGCTGCCGGCGCTCACCGGCGCGTGGAAGGTTCGCGGCGGAGGCGGACAGCTTTCGACTTCGGGCGCCTTCGCGTGGGATAAAAAGGCGCTGGAGCGGCCCGACCTGGCGCTGGCTTCGCCGCTTGGAAGGCTGGCGCGCGTGGTGAATATGTCGGAGCTTGGCCGAGCACTGACGGAATTAGGTCAAGCGAGGGAGCAGGGATCAGGGAACAGGGAACAGCCCTTTCTATCGAGCAAAAATCATTCGCTAACGACCCCGGCAGGGAGCAACGACGGTCCGCCGGTTCATGCGCTCTTTGTCTACAACTCGAATCCCGGAGCTGTTGCGCCGAATCACAATGCAGTTCGGCGCGGCCTCCTGCGCCAGGATCTATTTACCGTAGTGCACGAGCAGTTTTTTACCGACACCACCGACTACGCCGACTTCGTACTGCCTGCGACAACGTTTCTGGAACACACCGACGTGCAGGGCGCATACGGCCACTTCTTCGTGCAGCTCTCGAAGCAGGCCATTGAGCCGCTGGGTGAGGCGCGATCTAATGTGTGTCTTTTTTCAAATCTCGCACAGCGCATGGGATTCACCGAAGCGTGCTTCCGCGACACGCCGGAGGAGATGATTCGCCAGGTTCTGGCCATTGGCGCGGACGGCCACTCGACGAACGCCGGCATGGAACATGTCACGTTCGAGGAGTTGGAACGCGAAGGGCATCTGCCGCTCGCATTTCACGCTGAGCCCGAATCGCACCCGTTTCTGCCGTACACTTCCGGGCCGCTTGCTACGCCTTCGGGCAAAATCGAGTTTTATTCGGAGGCACTGGCTGTGGCCGGCCTCGATCCGCTTCCGGGATTTGTTCCTCCGGTTGAGTCTCGTTGGGGTGAGGTGGCAAAGAAATATCCGCTGGAATTTTTGTCGCGCAAGGCCGACAACTACATGAACTCGACCTTTGCGAATCTGCCAGGCCATCGGAAGATGGAATCCCGGACAAATCAAAAGCTTGAAATCCATCCGCTCGACGCCGAGTCGCGCGGCGTGGGCGAGGGTGACCGGGTGCGCGTCTTCAACGACCGTGGCGCAATCGAGCTGACGGTAATGCTGAATGCGCATCTGCCCGCGGGCGTAGTGGCGGCGCGGCTCGACTGGGCCAAGCTCCACCCTGACGGCACGAATGTGAATGCGCTCACCAGCGAGCGTCTCACCGACATCGGCGGCGGAGCAACGTTTTATTCCGCGCTAGTTGAAGTGGAGACAAGCAGGGAGAACGGATTAGGGAACAGGGAAACGACGATCGAGGCACCGGGCGAGAAAGGGAATACAGCTGCCGGATAGGACTGATCGCTTCCACCAAATCCAAAAAAATGCGCGTCTCAAGAAAGTGAGCTTGATAGACTGTATCGATCAATTGGCTGCTGATAGAACGAGGTCTGAACTTGATGTCCCACATGTCTGCCATATCTCTGTCAGTAGTGATTGGGGCAGTTATTGTGATGTTCGCCTCTGGGCTGATTCAACAGAGAGCTGTAGATAGATGGACGCGCGAAACCGGCCGTGCTCCGATGATCAACAGGGGGCGGGGAAGCTGGCATCGATATTTGCGATCGGTCGAGCGTGAGATTCCCGCTTCGGTACGCAAGCAGACCGCGTTTTGGAATTGGATCGGAATTCTGTCGCTGATACTTGCGATGACAGTCATGGCGATTGATGCTGGGTGGCATCGACACTGACAAAAGCCTCACCGCTTCTTCGCGCGTTCGCGTTGCAGCTCGCGATAGAGATCGCTCTTTGACCGACCCAATTCGCGCGCCAGGCGTTTGAGCGCTTCCTTTTCGTCGATGCCGTCTTCGGTCTGCATGCGCGCTACGCGGGCGGCAATTTTTTCGTGCGCAATTTCCGAGCCCTGCGCTGCGTCAGGCGATGAGGCCCAACGCGGCGCTTCGACGAGCAGCGTGATTTCGCCGCGCACGCGGTCGCGCGAGGCGAGTTCGCTGCGCACCGCGGCGACGGTTCCCCGCACAAACTCTTCGTGCAGCTTGGTCAGCTCGCGCGCTACCACTGTGCGGAGCAGAGCTCCCCAGAGTTCTTCGATGTCTGCCAGCGTTTCGAGAATGCGGTGCGGCGCTTCGTAAAAAATCAGAGTCCGTGGGGATTCGCGCGGGTCGGATTCCGCGGCGGCAAGATTTTCAAGAAAGGTACGGCGAGCGCCGGCTTTTTCCGGCAGGAATCCGAGAAAGTGAAAGTCTTCCGTGGGAAGTCCCGATGCGATCAGTGCGCTGATGGCAGCATTCGCTCCGGGAATAGGAATGACGGGCACGCCCGCGGCGATGGCTTCGCGCACCAGCCAACCGCCGGGGTCGCTCACGGCCGGCGTTCCGGCATCGGAGACAAGCGCGATGGCCTTCCCGGCCTTTATGTTTTGGATTAGTTCCGTGGCACAGGTGTGCTCATTGTGCTCGTGGCAGCTGACGGTCGGTTTTGCGATTTCGAAATGGTTGAGGAGCTTTTGCGTCTGGCGAGTGTCTTCGCACGCGATGCGATTAACGTTACGAAGAACATCGAGCGCGCGGAGAGTGATGTCGCCGAGATTGCCGATGGGCGTGGCGACGAGGTAGAGGCCCGGAGCGAGCGGGGAATCGGAGATCGCTTCCCGGATCTCAGAATCGAGACCCGGGGCACCCTCCGGTTTAGGGTGGTCCACCATCGGCCTTCAGTTTTCCTGTTCCTGGCGCTCGATGCGGCGCTGCTCAGAAAGCAGCGCCATAGAGTTCATGAGGTTTTGCACGCTCACAATGCCCACC
>JBEKTG010000425.1:0-3419 GCA_049516275.1 Candidatus Acidiferrales bacterium | reverse complement strand
GCCAGGCCACGAAGCAGGCCGGCGAAGTGGCGGGCATGGAAGTGCTGCGCATCATTAACGAGCCAACGGCTGCGGCGCTGGCCTACGGCCTGGACAAAAAGAAAGACGAAACGATCGCGGTTTACGACCTGGGCGGCGGCACGTTTGACATCTCGATCCTGGAAGTCGGCGAAGGCGTAGTGGAAGTGAAAGCCACAGCCGGTGACACGCACTTGGGCGGGGATGACATCGACAATCAGGTAGTGGACTGGCTGATCGCGGAGTTCAAAAAGGATCAGGGCATCGACGTGAGCAAGGATCGCATGGCCGTGCAGCGGCTGAAGGAAGCCGCGGAAAAGGCCAAGATCGAGCTGTCGCAGCTCCAGGAAACAGAGATCAACCTGCCCTTCCTCACAGCGGACGCTTCCGGCCCCAAGCACATGCAATTGAAGCTGACGCGGTCGAAGCTCGAACAACTGATGGAGGATTTGCTCCAGCGCACCGTCGGCCCCGTGAAGCAGGCATTGAGCGATGCTGGATTGACGCCCGACAAGATCGACGAAGTGGTTCTGGTGGGCGGCTCCACGCGCATCCCGCGTGTGGTCGACATCGTGAAGAACCTCTTCAACGGAAAAGAACCGCACAAGGGCGTGAACGCGGACGAAGTGGTGGCGGTCGGCGCAGCCATTCAGGGCGGCGTGCTGGGCGGCGAGGTGAAGGACATCCTGTTGCTCGACGTGACCCCGCTCTCTTTGGGCGTGGAAACGCTGGGCGGCGTGATGACGGTGCTGATCCCGCGCAACACGACCATTCCGACGCGCAAGTCGGAAGTGTTTTCGACGGCGGCGGACAATCAGACTTCGGTCGAGATTCACGTGCTGCAGGGAGAACGGCCGGTCGCCAGCGGCAACCGCTCGCTCGGGAAATTCCATTTGATCGGAATTCCTCCCGCTCCGCGCGGCATGCCGCAGGTGGAGGTAACCTTCGACATCGACGCGAACGGCATCCTGAACGTCTCGGCGAAGGATACCGCGACGAGCAAGGAACAGAAGATCACGATTACTGCTTCCACCGGCTTGAGCAAGGACGAAGCCGAGCGGATGAAGAAGGAAGCGGATGCGCACTCGGCGGAAGACAAAGCGCGACTCGGGGAAGTGGAAGCCCGCAACCGGCTCGACAGCCTGGTCTATCAGACCGAGAAGCTCATCAAGGAAAATCGCGAGAAGCTGGCCGAGCCGGACGTGAAAGCCGTCGAGGAAGCCATCGAAGAGTCGCGGCGCGCGCTCAGCGAAGGCGGTCTCGACAAACTGAACGCGGCAACGGAGAGCTTGACCAAGGCTTCCCACCGTATCGCCGAATCGCTGTACAAAGCGCAGCAGAATGCGCCGGGAGCGGCGGCGGATGGAGCGGCGTCAGGGGCACAGGGTAACGGCGGTCCTTCGGGTTCCGCAGGCCATGCGCCGGGGCAAAACGACGTGGTTGACGCGGAATTTGTGGACGTCGACGAGTCGAAAAAGCCCAACTGAAGAAGCCAGAGTAAGCTTGCAGCAGGACGATCCGCCTCGGGCAGTCTCTGCGCCGAGGCGGATCGCCAGCCTGCCATTCCAGGAGAGATCTTTTGACGACGACCGGCATTCAGCGCACCAGCCCGCCTCAAGCAGTTCAGAAAATCCGCGATGGAGTGTTCATGGTACAAGTGGGGATCTCGGGCAGCCCGAGTGCGGATTGGCGGAGGCTTTTCTACGATACGCAGCAGGAAGTGACGGCGGACTTTCCGCCGCGGTCGGTGGAAATATCCGGCAATTTTCTGCGCTTCAAGTCCGACCCGGCGAGCGTCGAGCAAAAAATCGTTATATTGGACCGCTGGCTGGCGCGAGCGAGCCAAAAAGAGGCCAGCATGGGCGGACGCACGGAAGGCCAGCGGCAGAAAAAAGAGGAACTCGAGCGCGAAGCGCTGGAACTCGCCGAATGGAATACTCGGTGGGCCAAGCTTTAGCGATGTAGTCCGGCGGCGTCGGAGTCTTTGAGGGCTTCGCGGCCTCGAGGTTCAACCCAACGATGGCAACCACAACCAAACAAGATTATTACGAACTCCTGGGAGTCGCGCGCAAGGCCTCGGTGAAGGATATTCGCGCCGCCTATCGCAAGCTGGCGCGCAAGTATCATCCCGATCTGAACCCCGGCGATAAATCCGCGGAAGAGAAGTTCAAGCAGGTGCAGGAGGCCTACGAGGTTCTCTCGGACGCGAAGAAGCGGCAGATGTATGACCAGTTCGGCTTCAACGTGCCGGGACCGGGCGGCGGGCCTCCTCCCGGCGCGGGCGGGGCGTCTCCGCAGGATATTCACTTCGACTTCGGCGGCTTCGATTTTGGCGGCGCGGGCGCAGGCGGGGCCGGCGGGGCGCAGGGCAGCGGAACAAGCTTTCGCGATCTCTTCAGCCAGTTTTTTCGCGGCGCGAACGCAGCCCAGGAAACACAGGAACACGAACCGGGCGCCGATCTCGAGTATCAGATCGACATCACCTTCGCCGAAGCGATGCACGGCACGGTGAAGAAAATCAGCTTCTCGCGGCTCGACGTCTGCTCGGCGTGCCATGGCACGGGCGCCGCTCCGGGCGACGAGAAGGCCTGCCCTACCTGCGGCGGCTCGGGACAAGTGACGCAGGTCAGCGGAAAGATGCGCTTCCAGATCACCTGCTCGCGCTGCGGAGGGTCCGGCAAGCTTCGCACCATGTGCCGCAACTGCGGCGGCGAGGGACGCGTGCCCAAGGTGGAGACGCTCGACGTGCGCATTCCTCCCGGCGCGCAGACCGGTTCCCGGGTGCGCGTGCCGGGCCGCGGAAATTCCGGATTGCACGGCGGCCCGCAGGGCGATCTCTATATCATTTTGCGGGTGGAGCCACATCCGTTTTTCGAGCGGCGCGGCGACGATTTGTACACTGTGGTTCCGGTGAGCGTGCCGGAAGCGTCGCTCGGAGCGAAGGTGGAGGTGCCGACGATCGACGGGCGATCGCAGGTGCGTATTCCCCCCGGCACGGGCTCGGGGAAGAAGCTGCGCCTGCGGGAAAAGGGAGCGCCCTCGATCCGGCAGCCGGGAAAGCGTGGCGATCAAATTATCGAGGTGCAGATCGTGGTTCCCAAGCCGGAAGACGAGCGCGTGCGCAACCTGATGAAGGAACTCAGCAAGATCGAGCCAGAGGATCCGCGGCAGGAAATCTTTGCGCGCGCGTCCTTGTAGCAAATGGTAACCGTCGCTCGCGGTAATCGAAGTAACTGTTAGAAGATGCATTCAGGAAACAGCTTCGCTTCAGGGAGAGAGTCAGGGAGACGCCGATGACGCCACGCCCACGAAAGAAAGCAAAAGCGGGCTACATGATCAGCGCCGTCGCCGAGCTTTACAAACTGCATCCGCAGACGCTGCGGCTGTACGAGCGCGTGGGG
>JBEKTG010000424.1:0-3858 GCA_049516275.1 Candidatus Acidiferrales bacterium | reverse complement strand
AATGTTTACTTGAGGAAAAGGCCTTCGCGGACCTGATCGCGGCCGACGAAGGTCTTCGAGGAGCGGAATTTCGCGAATAATTCCAGAATTTCCCGGTTTTGAAACACGCGCGCATGCACCGCGAGCGTCGGAGCGGCCACCAGCTCCACGGTCTGCGTGTCGATGATGCGATACCGGTGGAATCGTTCCGGCGCGCGGCTGTGGAAGAGCGCCAGCACCGCGCCTCCCGGATGCAGAATGCCGAACAGCCGGTCCATGATCCGCGAGCTTACCGCTGGATCGAAGTAGTCGAACAGGTCCCACCCCAGCACCCCGTGAAAGCTATCCTCGGGATACTGCAGCGCGTTTTCGAGAAATTTGTCGGCCAGCGCGGAAGCTGTGAGCCGCGCGCTGTAGCCCTCCGACGTCAAAGGCGCCGCTCGCAGCCGTTCCTCTTCCGCGGACACAAACTCTTTCCACGTGCCGAGCAGATCGTCGGTCGAAATGCGATAGCCCTTCTCCAGGAAAAAGTTGACGGTAGCCTGCCACACCGGACCCAGGTCGAGCACGCGCGCGTGCGGCACGTCGCTCATGAGCCACAGGAATTCTTTCAATCCATTCGATGTGCGGACTTTCAGGTTGGCGTTCGCCGGAGCGGAAGCAGGACCCGGCTTCGAGGTGTGCGCGATTGCGGGCGCCGCCGCGCCAGGGCGTGTCTTGGCCATCCAGTTCATCGTTTACTCGACTCGCTTTCGGAGCTGGCCGCCGCGGCTTTGTACACCGCAGCAGGAGGAGCGGGCTTCTCAGCCGTCGCAGGTCCCTTGGATTCCCCGGCTCGCGTCATCTCGACCTTCCCGCGAAGCTTTGCTCCGTCGTCGATGCCGATGCGGGGCGTCAGCACGCTGCCCTGGACTTTGCTCGACGATCCCAGCCGAACGCTTTCCCGGGCCTTCAGGTTTCCCTCTACCGTGCCTTCGATAATAATTTCCCGTGCTTCGATATCCGCTTGTACGCGGCCGTTGGGGCCGATGGTCACCCGGGAGTCCGGCAGGGCAATTTTGCCCTGGGCCTCACCGTCGATATACAAATCGGAACTTCCGGACAATTCTCCACGAATTTTGAGCCCCGGGGCAATCGAAGATGGACCGGAAGTGTCGTGCGTGACAACATTTTTTGTCACCGGAGCGGAAAAAGCCGGCGCCGCGGGCGCGGCAGGAGGCTTCGCCGCTGCTGGCACCGGCACCGCGGCAGCCACCGGCGCGGATGCCAGTTGCGGCTTTACCGGTACAGCAGTTACGGGTTGTTCGGGAGCTTTGGAAGCCGGTTCTGGAGACGGCTTTGCGTCGTTCTGTTTACGCCACATGGGATTCTCCCCCTCAGTTTTTGGGGACTTCCTGTGCCGGGGGGCAGGGGTCCTCAAGCCGTGAAAGCCGCTAAGACTAAAGCATAGCGAAAAACGAGTGTAACCCCGCAGGCCTCGGTTGTGCGAGCAAAATGCTCACGGAGCGCTTGAAAGTATCGAATAAGCCGGGCTCCGAGGTCTGCACCGAGTTGTGACGCAGCTCCCACATCGCCAGGGGCATGCCCGCGAGTTCGTGGACGAAAATCTTGATACCCCCGCGCGTCTGCCACCATTGTTCCGGATCGTATTCCGAATCGCGCGCGGCTACCACGCGGAGAATCGTGCCGGCCGGGAAGATGCGCTCGCAGATATAGCGCGACCGCCGCGTGTGGTAATCCGAAGTCACCAGGATTACGCGCCGCCATCCCCGCGCGGCAAGCAGCTGGCTGATGGCCACCGCCTCTTCGCGGGTGTCGGCCGCATGGTGCGCCAGTTTAACGATCGCCCCGGCGGGAACGCCGCGGTCCGTGAGGTCATGCTGCTCGAGTTCGGCGACGCTCGCGTAGGGACGCAGATAGCGCCCGCTGGCAACCACGTGCGGCGCCAGCCCGGACTTGAACAGCTCCGCCGCCCGGGCCGCGCGGTCTCCGGTGAAGTTGTCGTCGCCCAGCATCACGATCACATCGGAATTTTCGGGCGATTCGTCCACCACCCAGAAGCTCCCGGCGAGCCGGAGCAGCGGATGCCGCGCGAGGTACACTCCCACCAGCAGCGCGATTAAAAAAAGCAGGAACAGCAGACGAAAGAAGATGCCGCCTCGCTGGGAATCGCGGCGCGGGCTGCGGCTGTTGGGGATCGTGGTCACTTCCCGCTGTCCAGCTGGCGCAACCGCTCAGCCGCCATTTCCGGAAGGGTGCCGTTGAAGTACACTTCCTTGAGGTCGTAGGATTTTTTCTGCTGTTCGACGATCGGCAGTATCTCGAAATGCCAATGGTAGTCGCTGTCGATGGTCCGCCAGTATTCGCTGAGTTCGCCCTTGGTCTGCAGCGTATTGGGAGCCGTGTGCAGCACCAGATGATAGCTTCCGCCCACCTGTAGCAGGCGGCGGAGCGTGCGGCCCAGCAGGCTCGCAAGGTGACGCCGGTTCTCGCCCGGGTGAGGCGCTTCAAACTGGTGGTTGTGCGTGCGGGGCATGATCCAGATCTCGTAAGGCACGCGGCCGGCGTACGGGCAGAACGCGTAATAATCGCCGACGCTATCGACAATCCGCTTCTCCTGGCGGATTTCCTGCCGCAGGATGTCGCAGAAGACGCAGCGCTCGCGCTCGCGGAACCACTCCCGCCCGGAGCGAAGCTCATAGAGGATGCGCCGCGGCACGAAGGTGGTGGCCGTCAATTGCGAATGCGCGTGCGTCCATTCCTCGCCGGACTGGGCCCCCTGATTCTTGTACACCGTCACGTATTTGAAACGCCCGTCGCGCTTCAAGTCCGCAGTCCGCAGGGCGTAGGCTTCCAGTACGCGTTGGATTTCCTCATCGCTGAGAGACGGAAGCGAGCGTGTGTGGTCGGGCGTCTCGACGATGATTTCGTGCGCGCCGATCGGTGCCATGCGGTCGTAGATTCCCTCGGCCGTTCGCGCTGTCTCTCCCTCCACGTGATAGAGCGGGCGGAAATGCGGGTAAGCCCGAACCTGCCAGGCGCCCTGGCGGGGCAGCTCCAGAAGGGATCGCGTCTCGATGCGGTTGCCGGGGCAAAGCGGGCACGCGTCGGCGCGCGGCTTCTGGCGTTCCGCGTGCCCGACGACCACCCAGCTTCGGGTGATGGGGTCTTTACGAAGCTCCATTGTTCTCCAGGGAAAAATTCAAGCACGTCATCTTATACCGGGGATTTCGGGCGTGCAAAAGCTTGTAAGGATTTTGGTGCGGCAAAGTTACGCGAGCGACGGAAGGGAGAGGTCTCGCCGGTGGACCGGCATCCTCACGGTGATTTTCGTACCTCCGACTGTATTTCCAGAGAGCCTTTGAACTCCATCACTCGCTCTTTCATTCCAGCCAGGCCCACACCCACACGGGTGCCGTTGGTTTTGAAATTGGAGAGCGTTTCGGGCGGGATGCCTTTTCCGTAGTCTCGGATGGTCATCGTCACTTCCTGCGCTTGCATCGCGATGGAGACTTCCGCCCTGGCGCTGTTCGAGTGCCGGTGAATGTTGGTGAGCGCTTCCTGGAGAATCCGGAACAGGGCCAGCTCCAGGTCTTTCGGAAGGTGTTCGACCCCCGGGGAGATGTTAGCCGTTACGGGGACTCCTGTCCGTTTCGTGAAGCCTTCCATGAACCACTCGGCAGCCGACCTGAAGCCGAGTTCATCGAGCATCGGTGGGTGCAGCAGGTAGGAAATCGTTCGTGTTTGCGCCGCGGCCTCTTGTATCAGGGTGGCGAGATCGTCGAACTTCGGGTTCCCGGCATTCTGCGAGGCCAGGGATTCCGCCATCATCTTGGCGGCGACCATCGTCTGCCCGAGCCCGTCGTGCAGTTCGCGCGC
>JBEKTG010000423.1:0-3454 GCA_049516275.1 Candidatus Acidiferrales bacterium | reverse complement strand
ATCCCTGGGTCGGTTACCGCTTCGAGCCCGGCGACTGATGGCGGAGGTTGGTTCCGCCGGGCCGGACGAATGCGTCCGCCGCTACGCGGGGATAATTACTCGCAGCGCGCCAGCGGCCATCGAAATCTCGGCGGGTGTTTCGCAGACGAATTCTCCGTCGGCATAGATCTCTTGCGGAGTTCCCGTTTCGACCAGCACTCTCTCGGCCTTGGAATACTCGACCTTGGGCGAGCGCAGATGCTGCCCAAAATACACGGTGGGAAACATGCAAAACAGCTGGAAGGGATGCAGCGTCGAGATGCGGCAGAGGTCGAGCTTGCCGTCGGCGAAATCCGCTTCGGGCGCGATGCGCATGCCGTCTCCGTAGAATTGCGTGTTGGCAAACGCGGCGAGCAGGGTGAGGTTGTCCGCTTCAATAGGATTGCTGCCATTGACCTGGGTCAGCCGCAGGGAGAAAGCCGGAAGTTTGCGCAGCAGGGGCAGGAGCGCCAGCGCGTAGCCGCCGTGTCCGCGCAGCCAGCGGGGCATCCGATTGGCGCGCCGGGTAACGGCGGAGTCCAGTCCACACCCGGCTACGGTGCAGAAATAGTGGGTGCGCTTGGGCGCAGCGGATTCAACGATCACTCCGAGATCGATGGCTCGCGATTGAATCTTCCCCGATTCGAAATCGCGCCAGGCTCGCAACGAATCTAGCCGTGAGCGCAGGTTCAGGGCGCGGGCAAAATCATTTCCACTGCCTGCGGGGACGATCAGCACGGGAAGCTGAAGCCGCGCCAGCGCGGGCAGATGACGATGAATAGTCCCGTCTCCGCCAAAAATTAGAATGGCGTCGGCGTCGGCGGGTGCGGCGGGAAGTCCCTGCAGCCATTCGGTTGGCGAGTTGGTTTGAAACGGCCTCAAGTCTGACGGCGAAGTTCCCAGTCCGAAGATGACGGCGGCGCGCATGGCTTTAGCGTCAGATAATTCAACCTTGGGCCGAATCCGGAGATGCCGGCTATCCGCAGGCTGCCGAGCTGCGCTCGGCTGGACGGGTCCTGAGCGAAGTCGAAGGAATGCGTCCGTCCCTACGTGCCCCGACCTATTTCGGCAGGCACTTCTCCATGAAATCCACCAGATCTTTTTTCATTTTGTCGTGCTCCGCGCGATCGACGTACACCATGTGGCCCGCGTTGTAGGTGGCATAGGAAATATTCTGGCGGAACTGCGGGCCGAGATCGAGATGGTCCATGGTTCGGTTGGCGGCAGCGAAGGGCGTGGCCAGATCGTAATAGCCTTCCATCACCAGAATTTTCATATACGGGTTCTTGATCATAGCGGAACGCAAGCCGCCCGCCGTGCTGGGAAAACCTTCCACCGCGTTGCCCCACTCCCAGCTCTGGAAGCCGGGTTGATCATAGGCGAAAACTCTGTAGGGCATATCGGACTTGTAGTTCAGTTCGGTGCGCAGGTAGTTGTTGAACGCCGATGTGTAGGGCGGCAGAATGGCGGCGCTCGTCGGATCATAGAAATGCTCATCACCTGGATTGGGGCTGGTGAAACGCCCATCGAGCCGTCCGCTGACCAGTTTCTGATCCAGCAGCAGCTCCCTGGTGAAGGTGGGAACGTCGATGCGCAGATCGTTCGCTTCGATCACCTCCGGACGCAGGCCGATGTAGCGGGAAAGTTGATCGACAATCTTGCGGTGTTCATCCGGCGTCAAGGCGTCGCCTTTGGCGAGAGCCAGCGCGTAATCGTTATCGGACCAGCGGACGACTTCTTCGCGCGTCTTCGCGGCGTCCTGGGTGAGGTCGCCGGCGAGCTTGTGATGGTAGCCCGCAATCATGTTGAACGTGGGCACCAGCAACGAATAGGGCAGGTCGTTGGATTTGTTCCATTCGAGCGTCTGGAAATCGACGGCCATGGAGAGCAGGGTCACGCCGTTGAAGGAAATGCCATGGTCAGCCATATATCCGGCCAGGCCGGCGGCGCGCGTCGTTCCGTAACTTTCTCCGAGCAGGAAAAGTGGAGAACTCCACCGGTCGTAGCGCGAGAGGTAGAGGCGTATGAATTCTCCGAAGGCTTGCACGTCGCCTTTTACCCCCAGAAATTTCTTGGTGAGCTCAGCTGTCGCGGCCCGGGAATAACCGGTGGCCATGGCGTCGACCATCACGATGTCGCTGCGATCGAGCAGCGTGTCGGGATTGTTCTCGAGCCGGTAAGGCGCGGCGGGCATGAATCCGTTCGGCTGCAGCACTACCCGCTTCGGCCCGAGCGCGCCCATGTGCAGCCAGACTGAAGCCGAGCCGGGGCCGCCGTTAAACGAAAAGGTCAGTGGACGCCGTGCCGCTTCCTGTCCGTCGAGCGTGTAGGCTACGAAAAACATTTCCGCTTCAATCTTGCCGTCGCCGCGCTTGATGGGAAGTCGGCCGGTGGTTGCCGTGTAGCTGAGAGTCTTGCCGTTCAGCGCGAACTGGTGATGGGTGATTACGGGCGGGACCTCGGTGACGTCGTAGTGTTCTTCCTTGTCGGTGGCTTCGTTGGCATCGGCTTTGGATGGCTCGGAGGGCTTGGCGTTTTCCGCGGATTTATCTGGAGTCGTGGAGGCCGTAGTGGTTTGCTTTTTATCTTTCTTGTTTACAGCCGGCTTGTTTGCGGCCGGCTGGTTCGCAGACGGTTGCGCGTTCTCCGGCGTATCGGGGGATTGACTCTGTTGCGCCACCGCCATCGGAATCATCAATCCGAGGAAAAAGATAACCGTGAGAATTCTCATGCTGGTCTCCGAAGGAAAAAGAATTGGAGGAGCATTATAGCGTTTTCTCGGATAGCGCCATCGCAGCCTCGGTTATCGAGGCCGTCGTAATCGAGGCCATCGTTTATCGAGGGCATGGTTATCGAGGCAATCGTTATCGAGACGATCGTCCGTCCCGCCGGGGGCCACTCTAGACGTGCTAGAATTTGGTGCGCCCGAAAACGCATCCACCGGCTCGGCGCGCACGAGATCTCTCTCCATCCTTGGCAATGACGGACTGAACAAGTGGCCCAGAACCCCAACGCCCCAAACGGCTCGCTCACCTACGCTGATGCTGGCGTGAGCATTGATCGCGGCAACAAAACCAAGCAGCGCATCAAGTATCTGGCCCACAAGACCTTTACCAAGGGAGTGCTGAGCGAGATTGGCGGCTTCGGCGGATTATTTGCAGTCGATAAAAAATATCTGGACCCGGTGCTGGTGTCGAGCGTGGATGGCGTCGGCACGAAGTTAAAAGTGGCTTTCGAAATGAAAATGCACCACACCATCGGCGCTGACCTGGTGAACCACTGCGTGAACGACATCGCGGTGCAGGGCGCGGCACCGCTGTTTTTTATGGACTATCTGGCCACCGGCACGCTGGACCCGGAAGTCGCGGAAAAGGTTGTGGCTGGCCTGGCTGAGGCTTGCAAGCATAATGGTTGCGCCTTGATCGGCGGGGAGACC
>JBEKTG010000422.1:0-3459 GCA_049516275.1 Candidatus Acidiferrales bacterium | reverse complement strand
CTGCTTTCGAGTTCGAACGACATCGCCGCGCTGAGCCCGGAAGTGCTGCGGTTGCCTGTGAAACCGTCTCTCGGTAATTTTTTCGAGTTGGGCCTCACGAAAGGAATTTTGGGCAATCTGCGGCTCGACCTCAATTCCTACAGCCGCGGCTTCTCCAACTACGCGGACGACGATCTCCTGCTGAATACCGGAGTCAGTTTCCCGATTGCCTTTCGCAAGGCTGAGATTTACGGGGCCGAAGCCAAACTCGAAATCCCGCACTGGGGCAGGGCATCGGGGTATTTGAGCTATTCCTACATGCTGGGAGTGGGCTACACGCCGGTGACCGGAGGTTTGTTTCTCGGAGATGATGTGGCGGGCGCCCTTGCCGACACCGGCAAGTTCCCGGTTTCGCAGGACCAGCGCAATACCGTGAGCGCCCGCTTCCGTTATCAGGCAACCTCAAGGATATGGCTGGGCTTTGGCGGGGGCTACGGCAGCGGCCTTCCCACCGAATTCACCGGCACGCCGCAGGATGTGATCGATGAATACGGGCTGCCCATCTACAACCGCATCAACTTTGCGCGCGACCGGGTGCGCCCCTCGCTGTCGCTGGACGCGTCGGTGGGAGCGGACATCTGGAAACAGGACAAGCGCTCGGTGCGCCTGCAAGCCGACCTGCAGAATCTTACCAACCGCCTGAATGTGATCGATTTCGCGGGCCTGTTCTCCGGCACCGCCATCGCTCCCCCGCGCAGCTACGCGCTTCGGCTGACCACCCAATTCTGACCGAGGCGTGGATTCTGGCGGCCACAGAGATGGTTGCGTTGCCGGTCCAATACGGTTAGCATTTTTCCATGGCGAGGTTTCCGATGGCGCCTGGCAAAGTTCTCGCAAGAATCCTCTGAATTTAGCGTTACGCCGTCTTAGCGCCGTTCTTTGCGTCGTTTGTTGCTATCGGGGGTGACCAATGAGGCCGCGAATTCTCCTTGTCGATGACCATGAAATCGTCCGCAAGGGCATCCGACAGCTTTTGGACGGCCCCACGCGGGATGTTTGCGGAGAAGCCTCCAACGGCGAAGAAGCCATCCAGAAGGTCCTGCAGCTCAAGCCCGATCTGGTACTGATGGATTACAGGATGCCGGGGATGAGCGGCGCGGAAACTCTGCAAAAGATACGCGAAGTTTCGCCCTCGACGAAGGTCGTGATTCTCACCGTGGATGACGCGCTGGTCCAGTGCGCGGACAAAATCGGAGCGGATGCCTGCGTTCACAAGGGCAACGTCGTTGCCGACCTGCACAACACCATCCGGCAGGTGCTGGCCAAAGAGTATCCGCTGCAAGCCTAGCTGAGCTAGCGCCCGAAAACCGACGGCAGGCTGAAGCGGCGCGCGGAAATCGGCGCGGGTGTCTTGGATTGCTTCGCGGGAGAATGGCGCGAGGGATCGGCCGCATGGGGTGGCGCGGCCTGGCTGGCGTTGGGTGGCGGAGCAAGAAGCTTCACGACGTGGCCGAGTCGCTCCCGCTTGAACGGTTTTGCCATGCACACCACCGCGCCCATCGAATGCGCCTTGGCGTAATCGCTCGGGTAGGCCGAGCTGGTCATCAGCATGATCGGTATGGGCTTGAGCCGGGGCGTTTCCTTGCAGTGCGAACACAGGGAATACCCTGGCATGCCCTCGCCCTCGATTTCGGCAATCAGCAGGGAAGGCGTACGCTGTTCCAGCACGCTTCGCGCTTCCGCAACGGTTTCCACGGTTACCACTTCATAGCCCTCGGAAGTCAGGTAGGACCTCATGAAATCGCTGGCGGCGCTCTCCGACTCGAGCACCAATACGAGCGGCAAGAGTGAATCCTGGGTGCGCGGCGACGTCTGTTCGACAACTGCGTGAGCCAGGGCTATCGCCACCGAGCGGCGCCCTTCGCGCAGGTCGGTGATCCGCACCACGTGCCCTTCTCTTTCTGTCTGCGCGGCTCCGCCGACGATCGTTACCAGAACCTTCATGTTCCGCGTATAGATGGCGCTGTTGGTCTCGATCAAAATTCCGGAGGAAGATAAATTCACGGTGGTGGTGCTCTCATCCAGCTTGCGGCCGGAACCTTCGACGCCGCGCACGCGAACGGGGGTGGAGACAAGCGTGCGGCTCTTGCGCCGCCGCTCCTGGGTTCGTGTGGATTTTTCAGCTGCGTTGCCCTTGCTGTGATTGCCCATAAATGCGGATATCCTCTTCTGAAGGCTATCCCACCGCACCGCTTCCCGGAATAGTACGAAAGGGCCGCGCGCGCATTTGTCGCGGATGAATAAACATCTGATCTCCCGTCTCGGAATCGAGAGGTCACTCAGAGGGGGCTGCCCGGACCGGGCCTAGCTGGGGAAATAGTCCTGGTTGTGCTGAACGGCGTCGACAGCTCTCCGCAGAGAGGGGCCGTCATCTTCCTTGGAAACGTATCCGTTCAGACCCAGGTTTTTTGCGATCTCGACCAGATTACGCAATTTGTGCATGGAGAACATCACAATCCGCGTTTCGGGGTAATAGGTTTTAATAATTTCGGCTGCTCTCAACCCGTCTAACACGGGCATGCTCAGGTCCATGATGATGAGTTCCGGAGCCAGGGTGGCGGTCTGTCTGACGGCCTCCTCCCCATCGGAGGCTTCTCCCACAATCTCCACGTCCTCACAGTCCTCGATCGCCGAGCGGACTCCCCGGCGTACTGCGGCATGGTCGTCAACGATAAGTGTGCGCATTGTTCGGGGCCTCTCTTTCGAGCCGCCTCCATGATGCGCCAGCTGGGCAGGGTTCCTATCCGTAGAAAAGGGTAATGGTACGACGCGGAAACGGTACGGGAGCTGTAGTTTCGCCTGTCAGCCTTTCTTCGCTTCGTCCCCATGAAGGCCTGCCCTATACCAGTTTTTACCGCCCTTCGTGAGGTTTAAAGACGATGGCCGACGGCCCAGCGCCGGTTTATCGTTGCACCGTGAAATCGCGCCGTTGGGCGCAGAGAAAGGGGAACCATGTTACTCCTCATCATCCTTCTTATTTTGCTGTTCGGCGGTGGCGGCGGGTATTACGGCTATTCGCGCTGGGGGACCGGTGGCGGGCTCGGTATTTTGGGAACCGTGCTCCTGATCGTGCTGGTGGTTTATTTGCTGGGCGGTATCCATTAAGAGACGAGAGCAAACTTATCAACCGCTGCTCCGCAGCGTAATTCCTCACAAAGGAGAAATGCTATGACGCAAGGAACCAAAGACGAAGTACGGGGCAAGTTTCATGAGGTAAAAGGGAAAGTGAAGGAAAAGGTCGGACGAGCCACCAACAATCCCAACCTCGAAACCGAAGGCCAGGACGAAAAAGTCAGCGGAAAAGTGCAGAAGAAAGTCGGGCAGATCGAGAAGGTCTTCGAGAAGTAGCCTCAATTCGCCGACGGGAGACGGGCCTCCGGGCCCGTCTCGCTTTGTTCTTCTTCGTTGTCGTTTAGCAGC
>JBEKTG010000421.1:0-4157 GCA_049516275.1 Candidatus Acidiferrales bacterium | reverse complement strand
AGAGCCAGGGACGCTAGGAACAGTATCGCTAGCGCCAGGGTGATCAGGGTCAGGAAGCCTACGGCTAGAAGAGAAATGAGGAATATCGCGCCAAATACGTAGGCGCCGACCATGCACATTGCGCGGACGAACTTTTCATTGCGCAAAATCCACGGCTGCGGCCTCGCCGCAACCGAAGGCCGGCCTTGGCGGGAATCCGTGGCGAGAGGGCTTTGCGCTTCGATTTCGTCCGGCATCGATTTTCCCGCCCAGAGGCTGTGACCAAATCACGAAAAGGCGATTTTTGCCCGCAACGTGATTTTTCCAACGTCACTTTCCGCAAAAATCAAAAAAGCCACAGACTCCGAGTCTCTTATATGCGCTTTCCGGAGACTACTTCCTGACCCTGCGCTGTGTACTCGGTGACATCGCCGAAGAGGGCGGCCTGTTCGAAGACCTGGTCGCGATCGCCCACGACGACGATTTCGGAGTTCTTGCTGTCGAAATGGCGGCGCGCGGCGGCCAGGATGTCCGCGGCGGTCAGCTCGTGAATGCGGGCGCGGTACGTTTCCAGATAATTTTCGGCTAAGCGCTCGAGATATACGTTGGAAAGCTGGCCGAGCACCCCATCCTGCGTAGCGACACCGAGGGAAAAGACGCCGCTGAGATAATTGCGGGCGCTTTCGAGTTCTTCTGTAGTGAGTGACCGGCAGCGAGCGCATGCGGTCCATTTCGTAGAAGATTTCGGCGAGCGTGGCGGCGACCACGTCGTTGCGGACCGCCGCGTGCACGGTGAAGTAGCCATATTCGCGGAGGGCGTTGTTGCCGCTGCGTGGGCTGTAGGTGTAGCCCTTCTGCTCGCGGATATTAAGCACGAGGCGTGAATGAAACGCGCCGCCGTAGATGGAGTTGGCGAGCACTACGCGGTACCAATCGGCATCGCGGCGCGTGATGCCTAAATTGCCGAGCACGATCTGCGTCTGAACGGTTCCGGGCAGATGCACCACGTGTACTTTGCGTCCCGAGTGGCGCGGAGGGGCGGGAAACGCGACCGCGTCCGCAGCTGGGGCCTTCCATGCGCCGAAAATCTTTTCGACCTCGTCGAGCATGGCATCGGCGGCAAAGTCGCCCACTATCGCGAGCAGCGAACCCGAGGGGACGTAATGTTTCTGGTAGTAGTCTGCGAGCTGTTCGCGGCGGTAGGAGGCTACGTGCTCCTCGGAGGGCGCAATGATCGCGTAGGGGTGCTCGCCGAAGAGCACGCGGCGAAAGCGCTCGTTGGCGAGAAAACCGGGAGTGGTGCGCTCGATGCGGAGTTCCTCGAAGCGCTGGCGGCGCTCGCGCTCGAATTCGTCCTCGGGAAACGACGCGTTTTGCGCGAGGTCGGCCATCAATTCCAGCAGCTGGCGGGAAAATTCCGCGAGGCCGGAGACGGAAATCGCGCTAGTGTCTGCGCCGGCGTGAGATCCGAGATCGGCGCCCATGCGGCGCAGGTCTTCCTCGATCTGGCGGCTGGTGCGGGAGGCGGTTCCGGTTCGCACCACGGTGGCTGTCATGCCCGCAATTCCGGGATTGCTGCGCGCCACAACGGCATTGCCGCTGCGGAAGAAAAGCTGTGCCGATATTTTTGGGAACGCGCGGCTTTCGGCGAGCACGACCTGCATGCCGTTGGAAAGCGTGCGCACCGTTCGTTTCGGCCACGCGACAGGGCGCTCGGGACCTAACGACGGGGCGTTCGTGGGGCGCGGCGGGGCTACTTGCGTATTGGCGGGCGTCATACCGTCACCTCCGAAACCAACGGGCGGCGCAGGAGGACAGCGCGATTTTGCGGGATCAGATATTTCTTCGCCACAGACTGGGCCTCCGCCGGGGTGACGGCGAGAAAGCCGTCGAGAATCGTGTTGACGCGCTGCGGGTCGCCGTCGAAAAGAGTGAAGCAGGCCAGGTAGTGCATCAATCCGAAGCGAGGCATGTAAGAACCCATGCCGCCCTCCAGCATGGAGTAAAAGTCGGAACGAAACTTCACTTTGACCGGATCGAGCTCGGCTTCGGCGATGGGAACATCCTGCACGCCCTGGATGACTTCATCGTAGGCGGCGACCGTCGCCTCCGAAGTGAATTCAGGTTTGTGAAAGATGCGCGAAACCATTTGCGTCGGGCCGTTCGTGTCAAAGAGTTCGGCGCTGCCGTCGGCATCGACGGCAATTTCTTCTTCGAGAACCAGGCAGCGATGGACGCGGCCGGCGCGTCCGCCGTGCAGGACGCGGTCGAGAATGCCGGAAGCATACCAATCGCGCGTCTCGCGTTTCGGCAGGGTGTAGCCGATGGCAATCGCGGGAAGCGGCCCGAACTTCTCCTCCACTTCGCCGCGGCGCTCCTCGGTTTGCGGCGGCTCGGAGATGTCGGCGCGCGGCGTGGGAGGCCCCGGCGGAATATCCTCGAAATAGCGCTTGGCCAGTTTGAACGCTTCGGCGGCGTCGAAGTCGCCGATCATCACGAGCACCGCATTATTCGGCGCGTAGTACGTATGGAAGAAACTGCGCACGTCGGCAAGCGTGGCGGCATCGAGATCGGCGAAATCGCCGTAAAAATTGTGCGCGTTGGGCCAGTTGCGAAACGCTACCGGGGGAAGATCGAGCCACGGAAATCCGCCGTAGGGCTGGTTCATCACGTTCACGCGAACTTCTTCTTTCACCACGTCGCGCTGGTTGCGCAGATTTTCATCGTCCACCTTGAGCGCGCGCATGCGGTCCGCTTCGAGCCACAGAACCCTTTCCAGGGCGTTGGAGGGAACGGCCTCGAAATAATTCGTGATGTCGTAGTGGGTGGTACCGTTCAGCAGGCCGCCGGAAGAATTGATGAGGCGGATGTGCTCCATCTTGCCGGCATTCTCGGAGCCTTGAAACATCATGTGCTCGAAAAGATGCGCGAAGCCGCTGCGGCCCTGCGGCTCGAGGCGAAAACCGATCTGGTAATACACGCCGACAGTCACGACGGGCGCCGAGCGGTCCGGCGACGCGACCACGCGCAAGCCGTTCGCCAGCGTGGTGTGTTCCACTGGAATATGCAGCTTCTTCAATTCTTCCCTCCCCTTGGATTCTTGAGCGCGCGGTCTAGCTGGCGAAGCTTCGCGCCGGGCTTTTCCGACAGCACGCGGACGCTCAGCCGCGCGAGCGTTGCATAGGCTTGATGAAATTCCGGCGGATAGCGCCGCAGCGCTTTCATGTGCCGCGCCACCACTGCGTAATCGCCGCGCGCGACCGGCCCCGTCCACGACGCGTGCGGGCCAAGCCGCTCGAAGTTATCCAGCACTTGCCTTATCAAGGGTAGCAGGGTTTGCAGGGCCCGGCGACGCGGAAAACCGAGGCCGGTAAGAACCTGCGTGGCCGCTTCGACCAATCCGAGCGCATGGCCGGCGACCATGATGGCGGAGGCGTGATACGCGGGCTTGTTCCTTCGGTCGATGACGATCGGGATGCCGCCGAGAGAGCGGGCGATCGAGGCTGCCACGCGGCGGGCCTGCGGATCGCCCTCCACACCGAATATCGTGCCCTGGAGCTTTGGCGTGTTGCGGCCGGAAAAAGTCTGCATGGGATGCAGAGAGCCGGTCGCGGCGCCGTGGCGGGCGAGCGGCTTGAGTATGGTGCGGTCGAGTGCACCGCTAGTGTGCAGGACGATTTTTCCGCGGCAGGCTTCGCGCCCCAGACGCGCGAGCTCGGCAGCCGTGGGTGCGAGCAAATCGTCGGGCGTGGTCAGAAAAATGACGCTTACATCGAGCGCTTCCCTGGCGATGGCGCTGTAGCCGGTGCCGCCGCCGATCGCTCGAACGGCAGCGCGTGCAGTGGCGTCCGAACGAGTGACGACGGCGCCGATTTGCCACCCCAGTCCGAGCAGACATTTGCCGAGCGTTCTGCCAACGCGTCCGCCACCGATGATGGAAACAGTTCGCTTCATGGGCGTTCTAGGATAGCTTGTCCGGCGTTCTTTGCAGGGTAAAAACGGGAACTATATTTTTGATCAGGCTTTCGCGGCGTTGCGGAATCCGCTTATTACTTCCAGGATCTGCCGGCCGTACCTTTCGAGTTTCTTTTCGCCGATTCCCGGGACACTGAGAAGTGCCGCGGTCGACGATGGTTGACGGCGGCAAATTTCGTCCATCGTGGTGTCATGCAGCACGA
>JBEKTG010000420.1:0-3489 GCA_049516275.1 Candidatus Acidiferrales bacterium | reverse complement strand
CACCACGCCGTCGATTCGCTTTGGCCGGAAAATACCGCGACGGTATGCCTGTGCGCGCGCACGGACAACCAGCCCATACGGGAGCGTCAACGGCCATAGAAGCGCATCGCGAAGACTCATTCCGCGCTCCCCTCTCCGCCAAGCAATACAGTAATGCGACCGATGGCCCGGTCGGTTGCCCCGCGATTCCGCTCGGAAAGCTGGCGCGCGGCCTTCCCCATCCGTTCACGCAGGAGGTTATCTTCAATCAGCTGCACCCACACCTTTCCAAGCTGCTGCCCGCTCGTCACCTGCACACCGGCCTTCGCCCCCAGAAACTGATTTGCCATGTCTCGAAAATTTTCCATGGACGAGCCGAATACGGGCGGCTTCGAAAAACACGCAGGCTCGAGAATGTTGTGTCCGCCCGACGGCACAAGCGAGCCGCCAACAAAAACCGCGTCTCCAAAAAGGTAAAGTCCCGCCAATTCGCCGATGGAATCGAGCACCAGCACGTCCGCATTTTCGTCCAGGGGTGCTTCAAGTCTGACCTGGCTCCGCCGGATCACCGTCCAGCCACCCTCGGCGGCAATATCGGCGGCGGCACCGAATCGATCCGGCTTCCGCGGCGCAAGCACCAGCAGCGTGCGTCTCCACTGGCGCTGCACGATATCGTAGGCGGCCATCACGGCCGCCTCCTCCTCAGCGACCACGCTCCCGGCAATCAACACCGGCCACCGCTCCTGCTGCTGAATCTGCTCTTCGAGCCACATGCCGAACGGAGTGATCTTCGGCGGATCGCTGTCGTACTTCAGGTTCCCGATCACTTCCACGCGGTCTTCGGCTGCGCCCATTTCGCGAAGCCGTTCCGCGTCCTGCGGAGTCTGCGCAAGAAAAAGCTCCACATCCTGCAGAACCCGCCGGTAAAACTCGCCTACCAGAAATTTCCACTGCTCGAAGCGCCCAAACGACCGCTCGGAAATCCGCGCGTTCACAAAAACAACGGGAATTCCGGCGCGCCGCGCCTCGCGCAGAAAGTTCGGCCAGATCTCCGTTTCCATGATAATCACAATGGCCGGATGAATCGCACGGAGCGCGCGGCGCACCGGCACCACCCAATCGAGCGGAAAATAGAAAATCCCGTCGGCCGATCGCAGCCGCTCGCGCGCCAGGCGCCGGCCGGTCTCGGTGGTGGTGGACACAAACACGGACCGCCCCGCGCAAGCTTTCAGCCGCTCCACCAGCGGCTGCGCGGCGAGCACTTCCCCCACCGAAACCGCATGAATCCAGATAGCTCCCGGGGCTGCCTTCGCGCGTTCGACAATCTCCGCAGGAACTCCGCCGAAACGTTCCGACAGCGTTCTGGCAGGCTCTCCCCGCCGCCACCCGCGCCATGCATAGTAGGGCCCAATCAAGAGCATGCCGATTGCTGTGAGAATCCGATAAAGGAAGTACATGGGAAGGCAGCGCGCGCCTGACGAACCTCTTTGCCGCACGCGGACCGGGTATTATAGTGTCAGCCGCGTAAAAGACGCACAACTTCCCGCACCATTGCGGCATCGGAACTCAAAAAGATGCGAACAATCTGGCTTCTCCCGATCGCACTTCTGGCCTGCTCCCCCGCCTTCGCGCGAGACGGCGGTCAGTCAAGCGCCCCCTCCACCGCTCCGTCCGGCGCCGAGGAGTCCCTCTCGCACGACCGGCACGACGGCCTCAACATTTCGGCCGATCCCTATATTGACGCCGAGCGTGCCAAAAAGAAATTCGGCAAAGCCAATCCCATTCCCGCCGGCATTCTTCCGGTCGAGGTCTTTCTGCGCAACGAAACCAACCAGCCGATTCGCATCGATCTAAGCACGATTCAGCTGGAGGTGCGCCCGCCCGAAGGCAAGCGCCAGGATGTCGATTCGCTCTCTCCCGTGGAAGTGGCCAACCAGATCGTGCATCCCGAAGGATCGAGGACGCCTTCCACCCGGCGCTTCCCGCCAATCGCGCTTCCTTCCGAGAGCAAGGACAAGAAGGTTGCTGGCATGCTCGATATTTTGCGGCCACTCTCGCTCGACGGCGACGTCGTTCCACCCATGGCCATGATTCACGGTTTCGTGTTTTTTGACGTGAATCATCAGATGTCGCTGGTGGATCACTCGAGTTTGTATGTACCGGATGTGATGCAGGTGCCGTCTAATAAGCCGATGATGTTTTTTGAAGTTGCCTTCGGCGCAAAGCGCGAACGGTGACCAGCGGACAAAAGGCCCTCTTCAGACGCGTCCTAACACGATCATAGCGAAGGAATTAGGTAAGTTTGCTTCGCGCGTTTCAGCCCTGTATCATAGGATTTCCATGCCCTCGGCGACCCGGAAGCTGTGCCTGGCGGTGCTGGCTTTGTTGCTGGTAACTCCCGGTCTGCCGGTGCGAGCCGCCGACGATCCCCCCACTTTTCCTCTCAGCGACGTAAAGCCCGGAATGAAGGGCGTCGTGTACACAATTTTCGAGGGCGACCAGGTCGAGAAGGTGGACCTGGAGGTCATCGGTATTCTGAATAACGCCCTAGGGCCGAAGCAGGACGTGATCCTCGTAAAGCTCCTCGGCGACAAGGCGGACAAGACAGGCGTAGCTGCCGGAATGAGCGGCAGCCCGGTTTATTTTGACGGCAAGCTCGCCGGCGCTCTCTCGCTGAAAATCGGCAATTTCTCGAAAGATGCGATCGGCGGCGTGACGCCCATCCAGAACATGTTCGACGTAGAGAAATCCTCTACCGCCCTGCCTTTGCCCAAAAACCCGGCTGCAATCACCGGTTCCACAAGCACAAGCATGGACGCCACTCGCGCACCTATACCCGCTGAGTTCGCGCAGCCCACCGCGGCTGGAGTCCAGCAGTTTCTGATACCGATTGAGACGCCCCTGATCACCGCCGGGCTCTACCCCCAAACGCTCGCCCAGTTCGGCAGTCAGCTGGCGGCTTTCGGAATATCGGCAATGGCTGGCGGCAACGCTCCTGCCTCGCCCACCGATTCGCAGATTAAACCCGGCGACATGGTGGGCATGGACTTGGTTCGCGGCGATCTCTCCTTGAGCGCCGGCTGCACGGTCACGAGCGTTGAAGGCAATCGATTCTTCGCCTGCGGGCACCCCCTATTCAGCTTCGGCTCCGTCGCCATCCCTATATCTCGAGCGCATGTGGTGATGACGCTCGCCTCGTCGCAGGCGTCTACAAAAATCATCACCACGGGCGGGATCATCGGCACGCTGACGCAAGACCGTCAGACAGCCGTGATGGGCACCTTAGGCGCCGGTCCTTCGATGATTCCGCTCGATTTGACGCTCACGACCCCCATCACCGAGAAAAAATTCCACTTCGAAGTAGTCCAGAACGCACAATTAACGCCGGTGCTCGTGGCGCTGGCGTCTTTTAATGGAATCGTCGGCAATCCCGCCTATGGCGAGGGCTCCACGCTCCAACTCGACGGCACCATCGATATCAACGGTCACTCGCCCGTCCACATAGATGAC
>JBEKTG010000419.1:0-4600 GCA_049516275.1 Candidatus Acidiferrales bacterium | reverse complement strand
CACAGCTATGAACGGGCCCTGCGGGCGGTTCTGCGGCATCCCGCATTTACCCTGGCGATTCTATTCATCACGATTGCGGTGAACATCTACCTGCTCGTGATCGTGCCGAAGGGATTTTTCCCCGAGCAGGACAATGGAACCGTGGTCGGCGGCATTCAAGGGCCCCAGGACGCTTCGTTCCAGATGATGCAGGGCCTCACGAAGCGCTATTCGGATATTCTGAATTCCGATCCAGCGATCAGCAACGTGACCGCCTTTACAGGTGGGCAGGGGCCGATCAACGCAGGGAATATTTTCCTGGCTCTCAAGGGCCGCAGATTTCGCGACGTGAGCGCCAGCGAGCTGATCGCCCGCCTGCGTCCGAAGCTCAACTCGGTGCAGGGCGCGCGTGTCTTTCTGCAAGCTGGCCAGGACCTGCATATCGGCGGACGCGGCAGCAATGCGGAGTTTCAGTACACGATCCAGAGCGAGAACCTCGATGACCTCGTCAAGTGGGGGCCCATCCTGCTCGCGCGGATGAGGCGGCTCCACGGTTTTACCGAGGTCAACAGCGACCAGCAGAACAACGGGCTCCGCGTCTCGGTCGTTTATGACAGGCCCACCGCGGCCCGGCTGGGGATCACGCCACAGGCCCTCGATTCGACGCTGTACGATGCGTTCGGGCAGGCCCAGGTCAGCACGATGTACACGTCGTTGAACCAGTATCACGTGGTAATGGAGGTGGCGCCGCAATTCTGGCAGGACCCCACCGCGCTGAAAGACATTTATATCCATTCGTCGAATGGCACTGTAGTGCCGCTGAGCGCGATCGCCAAGTATGAACCTACGATCGCTCCGCTGGCGGTGAACCACCAGGGTCAGTTCCCGTCGGTGACGATCTCTTTTAATCTGGCGCCCGGAGTGGCGTTGAGCGACGCTTCGCGCGAGATCGACGAACTGGAACAGAGCATGGGCATGCCGGGTTCGGTTCACGGCTTGTACTCCGGCACGCTCGAAGCTTTTCACACGTCGCTCGCGACCGAACCCGCTTTGATCGTCACCGCGCTGCTGGCCGTCTACATCGTGCTGGGCGCGCTCTACGAGAGCTTTATCCACCCCATCACCATTCTTTCGACGCTGCCCTCGGCAGGCGTGGGCGCGGTTCTGGCGCTCATGCTCTTCCACATCGACCTGAGCGTGATCGCGGTGATCGGAATGATCCTGCTGATTGGAATCGTGAAGAAAAACGCGATTCTGATGATCGATTTCGCGCTTTCGGTGGAACGCAGCGAAGGCAAGAGCCCCGCCGAGGCGATTTATCAGGCGTGCATCCTGCGCTTCCGTCCCATCCTGATGACCACCATGGCCGCGCTGCTCGGGGCGCTGCCGCTGGCGTTTGGCACCGGCAGCGGTTCGGAGCTTCGCCGACCGCTGGGAATCACCATCGCCGGAGGGCTGGTGTTCAGCCAGATGCTCACGCTGTTCACCACGCCGGTGGTCTACCTCTATATGGACCGGCTGAGCCTGTGGTGGCATCGCGTGCACGGAGGCCAGATGAGGCCGGCCGCGCAACCCTCCGACTAAATTCACACAAGCCGTCGGCCGTCATTTTGAGGCCAGCGAAGAATCCCTCCTGATTCCGCGTATCCGGGTCAGAAGAGAACGGGGTGCCTGTGCATTTTTGGTATGCTGGCAACTGCGGTTAGGAAAGGGACTCCGTGGACATCGTGAAGGGCAACATGGGCTGGATCGAAGTGATTGTCGGGCCGATGTTTTCCGGCAAAAGCGAAGAACTTATCCGGCGCTTGCGCCGCGCCGAAATCGGCAGGCAGCGCGTCCAGATCTTCAAGCCGGTGATCGACCAGCGCTACGCCCGGAACGGGATCGTCTCCCATTCCGGGCTGGAGATTCCGTCGGAACTGGTGCAGAGCGGAACCGAAATCCTCGAAAAGGTCGCGCCGCGCACCGAGGTTGTGGGCGTCGACGAAGCCCAGTTTTTGGGCGAAAGCATCGTGGAAGCGTGTTCGCGGCTCGCCGATGCGGGAAAGCGCGTGATCGTCACCGGGCTCGACACCGATTTTATGGGGCGCCCCTTTGAGCCGATGCCGCGGCTGCTGGCGGTGGCCGAGGAGATCACCAAGCTTCTGGCCATCTGCATGCGCTGCGGGAATCCCGCCGTTCACACGCAGCGACTGGTGGCTTCCGAGGAACTCATCGTGGTGGGTGCGAGCGGAATGTATGAAGCCCGCTGCCGCCGGTGCTTCGAGCCGCAGCTCGCGCAGCAGAAGCTGGAAGAAAATGCCAGGCAAACCGATGCGATCCACTCGGTGAAAGCCCGAGGATCGTTGAGTTAGTCTGACAGGTTCGCGTTAACGGCGAACCAGGTGGCCGCACATATGCCCCGCAAGAAAAAATCCGTGTTTCGAGCAGGCAAGGAAGCCCGGCGACGGGCGCGTCTCGGCATCGGAATGCCTCCGCCGGAGCGCGTGATAGCCGACAAGAAACTCAAGCCGCCCAAGCACAAGAAAAAACTGACGGAATTGATCGAGGATTGATTTTGGCTCGAAAGAAGGAAGAAGGTTCGCCCGGAACCTAGTTGCGAGAGCCTCAACCGGGCTTGTATTCGGGGACTGCTTCGCCCGATTTAAAAAGAGGAACGGCGGGTTTGCCGGTGGCCCGCGCCGCCGCCGCGGCGATTTGTTCCAGATCGGGTTTCGAAAATCCCACGCTGGTGACTTGAATTGTGCCGTCCTGCCCGATCAGGAACATCGTCGGCACGTTCGTAAGGCCGAACTGGTTCGATACCGGGTAACCCTTTTCGTCCAGCAGGGCGGGGAATTTCACTCCGTATTTTTCGGCGAAGCTGCGGGTGTCTTCGGCGTCGTTCTGCGAGATTGCCCAGAACGTGAAATTTCCTCCGCCGAACATTTCGTACATGCGCTCGAGAAAAGGAAACGTGAACTGGCAGGTGGGGCAGCTGACTTTGAAGAACGCGGCAAGCACGGGGCCTTTTGCCAGCGCGTCCGCGAGAGAGACCTTCTCGCCCTCAACCGTCGACAGCGAAATCGAGGGCGCTGTTTTTCCTGAAGACAACGCGCTCACCCGGTGGCACCCTCCAAAAAATGTACGAGCAAAATTCTTAAAGCTCACGTTTTAAAATTACCGCAATCGCATTGCGTCTGTCGAAGCGTTTCCGCAGGCAAGGTGCAAGAATTAGGTCCTGGGACGCCCACAGGAGCGGCCTAGTACTCTCTGAACCGACCCCGCCAATCGGGCGTTCCCGGGGGCTCAATGCTCAATGGATGTCGCGTCAATGGCGTCAATGAATGTTGCGCGTCTTGCGCCCGCCGCGGCAAAGCTCGGTGATCTTCTGCACGAAGTGGACCAGGCTGTAATCGCTCGCCAGCATAAACGTATTGATCAGGATGCCGGCGCGCTTGCACTTGGCCACTTCTTCCATGGTCTGCGTGACCACCAGCGGATCGAGCCCGAACGCGTTCTTGTAAATCCTGCCGTCTTCGAGCGTGAGGGCCGACGGCTTGCCGTCGGTGATCATCACGATCTGGCGCATATCCTTCTTCTGGCGCGACAAAATCCGCTGTGCCAGCCGCAGGCCCTCGCGCGTGTTCGTGTAGTACGGCCCCACCTGCACGCGAGCCAGCTTGCCAATGGGAATTTCCTCGGCACTGTCGTGAAACAGGACGCAGTGCAGCGAATCGCCCGGGTACTGCGTGCGAATCAGGTGCGAGAGGGCGAGCGCCACGCGCTTGGCGGGAGTGAAGCGATCCTCGCCATAGAGAATCATGCTATGGCTGCAATCGAGCATCAGCACGGTGGCGCAGGAGCTTTGATATTCGCACTGGTGCACCATCAGGTCGGGATAATCGAGCTCGATCGGCAGGCCGGAGCCGTTGCGCTGCACGGCGTTGAAGAGCGTCGCGCTGATGTCCATATTCAGCGTGTCGCCAAACTCATACGGACGCGAACTCCCGCCCGACTCCACGCCCGTGGCCAAGTCGCGCGTGTCATGCCGCCCGAAGCTGCTCTTGCCGAGCGAGGCGAGCAGGTCTTTGAGCGTCTTGAAGCCCAGAAAATCGAGAGCCTTGTCGGTGATTTCAAACCGCGCCTCCACTTTCGGCCCTTCCATTCCCGCCTGGCCGCCCGGGGTTTCCGACGGAGGAGGAGTGACCCGCGCCGACTGCTGCTGCGTGATGTAGCCTTCTTCCTCCATGCGCTGGATGATCTGGTCAATGAGGTCTTTCAAATCCTTGTTCTGTGAGAGGTCCGGATTCTGGAGCATCTGCTCCATCAACTCGGGCGGCACTAGGTCGCCCTCTTCCAGGGCGCGCAGGATGGCCTCGCGCAGTTGTTCCATGTGCTGCTCGCGCGAGCGCTCCATATCCATCTCGTAGATGCCGTATTGATTGTCGAAGCCGCTTTGCAGGAAGAAATCCGACATGCGGCTCATGAGTTCCTGCAGGTCGATGTCGTCGGCCGCGTCGGGAGAGTACCGGGAGTATTTTGTGTATTTCATGGCACCGCCTTCCAGTTCAGTTGAACTGGCGCCTTGGCAATCGTCCGGACGGTTCGCGCGGATCGCGCGGTTCCGGATTCTTGCGCG
>JBEKTG010000418.1:0-3508 GCA_049516275.1 Candidatus Acidiferrales bacterium | reverse complement strand
GACGGCCTCGAAACCAAAGACGATCGCAAAATCGTTCCGCACACCTGCTTTTCAATCGAGCCGGGAATTTATCTGCCGGAGTTTGGAATTCGCAGCGAGGTAAATGTCTACGTGGATGAGCACGAAGCCCGCGTCACCGGGGCCATTCAAGAGGAAATCCTGCCGCTGCTGGCCTAAGTGACTGTGACGGAAACCCAAGTAAACGAACCCGGACTGCAGGAAAGCCCCCCGCCGCAAGCCCCCAAGCGGCACTACATTGCCCCGTTTGTCGCGCTGGCGGCTTGGATCCTGCCGGGATCGGGCCATCTACTGCTGGGACGCTGGGGACGCGCGCTCACCTTTTTTCTGGTAGTAAGCGGCCTGGCGATTACCGGCTTTCTGGCAAAAGGACAGGTGTTCCCTCCCCACTCGGACGATCCGTTCGGAACGCTGGGATTTCTCGCCGACGCGTGCTCCGGAGTGTTCTTCGTGCTGGCCCATTTCTTTGAAAAGACGGGGCCGGATGTTTCGCGTGCGGCGGGCGATTACGGAACGCGGTTTGTGGCCGCCGCCGGCATCGTGAATCTGCTCAGTGTGCTGGACGCATTTCGAATTGCGGCCGGCAGCAAAACGTAAGTGAGACTCTGTGTATTTTAGTCACTTTGCCATGATGGTGGCGTTCGCGCTGCTCGTTTCGGCGGCGCTCGGCTGCCTCGCGCCCCCCGGTCGGCGCACGACCCGCGAACGAATCAAATATGCCGCGTGGTCCTTCGCGCTGTTCCTGGGAATTGCCGTTGGCGTTGCGTGGCTGATGTACCCGTTCTCGCGCTCAATGCTGCTCTCTCTCACCCGCGCTTCAGTAAGGTGATTCCAGCACTTTCCACCAGCGAATGCCGTATTGCGGGGTCACTCCGCACCCGGCAGATTAGGATCGATACCAGCCCGGAGGAGTCGTGGGGATCGATTTATCGAATGCCTGGAAGAGCGGGGAAAAAATAATAAACGGCGCTATCTCGCTTTTGCCGAATATGGCGCTGGCGATCGTCATTTTTGTTCTGTTCGTGTTTCTCGCGTCGGCCGCCAAGTCCGTGGTTCGTCGCTTCAGCCAGCGGCGGCAGCGGCGCCTGAGCCTGGGACTCCTGCTCGGCCAGCTGGCCCACACGACGGTCTCTGTCTTGGGTTTCTTGATTGCCCTGTCGGTGGTCGCGCCGTCGTTCCACGCCTCGGACCTGATTAAAATGCTGGGAATCGGCAGCGTGGCGATCGGCTTCGCGTTCCAGAATATCCTGCAGAACTTTCTCGCCGGGATTCTGCTGTTGCTGCAGGAACCGTTCAAGCTGGGCGATCAAATCTCGGTGACGGGCCTGGAAGGCCGCGTCGACGATATTCAAACCCGCGCCACGATCATCACTACCGCCGACGGCCACCGCGCCGTGATTCCGAACGCGGTGCTGTTCACCAACCCGGTGGTCGTCGGCAAGGCCCCTGCGCCGGAAGAAACTCGGAATGCGCCCTCCGCAGCGTCGTTGTCGCAGCCGTCCTACGAGGCAGAACCCGTTAAGCGCTGATTGCTCGCCCTCCTGGGAAGCAGTCTGAAACTCGCGGCGCTATTCCTATGCGCAATAACGCAAGCGGCCGACCCTTAAAAGCGAAGGGTCGGGCACCCGCACAGGCTTGAGTTTCTCCGCGGTCCGTGAAGCCGGGTGCTGACGAGATCCACTTTCTAGTTTCGGGCGGTCTGCGACTCGGCGGCCGCGGCGACGAGTTTATCGATCCGCGCATGCAGATTCGCGGGATCGAAAATCGGAGGCGAGCACGTTCGATTCGTGCATACGAACGCGGCGGGGGATTTCAGCGCGGGGTATTGCACATCGGGATTGGGGAGGCGTCCCTTCGGCCCCTCGGACGGGTCCCACCACTCGAGGCGCTTATAGCTCGAAGGATATTGCAGGGCTTGCTGGAACAGTTCGCGCGATTTCGGATCGGTGCGGGAGCCGACGATCGTCAGATGAAGCGGATCGCTCGAAAGTTCCCAGTCCGCCAGTAGCGGACTCGCTGCGGGGAGTCTGTTTACGACAGGCTCGGCTGCTACGTAGCGCATCGCGCGCTCCGCAATCTGCTTGTCCGCCGCAGTGGCCGTGATGTGGAACAACGCATTTGCGCCGATCGCCACGGAAACGTTTTCGTCGCGCTCGGGATGGGTTGCATAGGCGCGATCGGTGGGCGACTTCGAACTGTCGTAGCCGGCGCCGCTTGCATCCTTGAAATTGCCGTCGATGAAGCTCATTGCGGCGATCGCCCTCGCCAGCCACTGGCGGTCCGCGGTGGCACCGTAGAGTGCCAGAAACGCGCGTTCCATGGCAATCGTGTCGCCCAGGTAGGGGCCGGTCGCGGCGCTGGAAACCTGCGCGCCGGCGCCTCCGTGGCGGAATCCCCCGCCGGGCAGTGCACGGTGGAGGAGAATCCAATTCGCGGCGCGTTCGGCGTCGTGCAGCGCGGTTTCGTCCCCCGTGGCGGCATAGAGCGCCACCAGTGCTTCGATCGTCCAGCCATTTTCGCGCGCGTAGATGTGCGTATCCACTCGCGGAACGCCGAGAGCGCGACGATGCGCATTGTCCAGCGCGAAATAATCGGCGCTGTGATGGCCGTCGACGAGGTCCGCGTCCTGGCTGGTGTAAAACGCGCCGTCGGGCGAGGTGAGCAACGTCTTGAGGTAGCGTTGAATTTCCCGCGCTGCGTGGAGATACGCCGGGTCTTTCCATTGCGCGTAGGCCAGCGAATAAATTCGCAGATTCTGCGCCTGCATCTGCATGATCTTTTCAAAATGCGGGGAGTTCCAGTCTCCGTCGGTGGAATATTGGTAGACGCCGCCCCACGCGGGGTCGAGCAGATGCAGCTGCTGGTCGAGGGTCTGCCGCGCCCGGTGCTCCGCCTTCGAATCGCCCCCGCGCGCGAGCATCATCGAATACTCCACCGAATCCCAGTCCAGATACTTCTGATCGAAGCCCCAGCTTCCGTGCTTTTCGTCGTAGCCGGAAGCGTAATTCTCTGCGAGCCGCTTACGCGCCGGCGCGGTCAACACCGCGTTCGCGGGGATTTTCAGCGTCGGCGGCGGCTGCACCGACGGCCCGGGCGAAGGGTCGTCGATGATCGCCTGCAGCATGGACGCCATTTCGTCCGGCGCAAGATACCCCTGCCGCTTCACGATCTCCTGGCCGCTTCCGTCGAAAACCACCGTTGCAGGCCAGCCGTAATCCTCGTAGCGATTGGAAAGATCGGGGCGCGAATCCTGGTCCACTTTCACAACGATGTAGCGCGATTGAAGCAGCTTGATCACTTTCGGATCGCTGTAGGTGTTGGCGTCCATCACGTGGCACCAATGGCACCACACAGCTTCCAGGTCCAGCAGCACGAAACGGTGCGTGCGCTTCGCGTCGCTGAACACCTGATCCGACCACGGCTGCCAGGCGAGCTTTTCGGCCGTAGCCACAGGTTTCTGCGCGGAAGCCCCGGAAGCTACCACGACCGA
>JBEKTG010000417.1:0-3523 GCA_049516275.1 Candidatus Acidiferrales bacterium | reverse complement strand
CGCAGCCGGATCGAGAGAAGCATCCGCCCGGCCATGAACCGCACCCAGCCGCGCCAGAAAATGAGCAGCCAGCGCAGCGATATCTCCCCGGCGCTCCCGCAACGAAGGAACCGCAATCGCCAACACATTCAGCCGAAAGAAGAGGTCTTCGCGAAAGCGCCCGGCCGCCACCGCCTTGGGGAGATCGGTATTCGTAAGCGCCATGATCCGCGCGTCCATGTGCAGGGTTTCGGTGCCGCCCAGCCGCTCGAATGTACGCTCCTCAAGCACGCGCAGCAGCTTCGCCTGCAAACCCGGAGCGAGCGCCGCCACCTCATCCAGCGCGATCGTGCCCCCCTGCGCCATTTCCAGCCGTCCGGGCTTGCGCGCGACAGCCCCGGTGAACGCCCCGCGCTCGTGCCCAAAAAGCTCCGATTCCACAAGCTCCGCGGGAAGGCTGGCGCAATCGATCTTCAAAAAAGCAGCGTCGCGGCGGGGGCCATGGTCGTGAATCCAGCGGGCCAGCTGGTCTTTTCCCGTGCCGCTCTCGCCCGTAATCAGAAGGGTAGTCGCCGTGTCGGCAAGCTTCTGCGCAGTGTCAAGAATTTGCAGCGACGCTGGCTCGGCAGCCACCCACGCGACACCGGTGCTCGCTGTGCCGCTAGTTGTCGCGCTTGTTGTGGTGTTCATTACTGGCTTATCGCTGCGCTCACTGCGGCATTCAACCTAACTTCGCGCCCACTCCTACTGTTGCGTGCCGCTGTGCTCCGAATCCCCGGCCGTCTCCGGCGGTTTTCCCGGAGCCGGGAAATTGAACCGCTCCGCCGTCCGCCACAGCCGCTCAAGATCGTAATATTCCCGCGCGCGTTCGCTGAAGATATGCGCCACAAAATAGCCGTAATCGAGCAGCACCCACTCCGCGCTCATTTTCCCTTCGCGATGCGCCAGGTGAATCCCTTCGCGCGCGAGGCGTTCCTCGATCGCTTCCCCGATGGCCCGCACCTGCGGGTGGCTGCTTCCCGAGCACAGCAGAAAATATTCCGCGAACGCGCCCGCCCCGGAAAGATTCAGAACGGTGATGTCCACCGCCTGCTTGTCCTGCGCCGCTTCCACGGCCCAGAGAATTTCGGGGCGAAGGGAGTTAGGGGTCACCGGTACAATGCCTGTCCCAGAATGTATTCCTCCACGCGCGGCGGCACAAGCCCGTGGATGCCCTTGTGTTCGTCGAGCCGGTTGCGGATTTCGGTCGAAGAAACGTGGCTGGATACGGTTGTCAGCATGTAGATGGACGATTTCCGCAGCGCGATCTTTCCCGGATTGGCGCCCGAATTGGTAGTTGACCCGTCCGCCCCGAGTTTTTCCGGCGGGATCACCAGCCGCAGCGCATCCAATTTGAACCCCGGCCGGCTCGCGATGATGAAGTCGCAGCAATCGAGCAGCGCCTCGTAGTTCTTCCAGGTGGGGAGTTCCAGAAACTGGTCGGCACCCACAATAAAGTAGAGATGATCGTCAGGATGGTCGCGGCGAAATCGCCGCACCGTATCGATGGTATAGAAAACGCGCGGCGTGGCCCCGTCCATCTCGGCTTCGGCGACCGACGGCACAAATGTCGCATGGTCCGCGCAGGCAAGCGCGACCATCGCATAGCGGTGAAGAAATGGCGTGAGCGCCATTTTGGTCTTATGCGGCGGACGCGACGAAGGAATGAAATGAATCGCGTCGAGGTGAAAACGCCGCTGCGCGGCCTGGGCCACGGCGATGTGCCCCGTGTGAATCGGATCGAACGTGCCGCCAAAAAGCGCCACAGCCCGGCGATGCTCCCCGCCTGCCGTTTTCTGAGCAGACAGCGACGTCAACGCTCCTCCCGGTGCGGCGCGGCAGGATGATCCTCTTCGTCCGGATTTTCGTCGAGAGCATCGTGATGCTCTTCGCGCAAATGCTCCTCTTGCAGATCGATCGAATCCGTAGCCTGCGCGGCCGGGACGGGCTTCGGAATCCGGTCGAGCGCATTGGCCATCGCGCGCACGAGTTCCACAATTCCCTCGCCGGTTGCGGAGGAAATTGCGTGGAATTCGAGCCCGCGCCGTTCGGCAAACTTGCGAAGTTCCTCAAGGCGCTCGCGGTTGGTGGTGGCATCGAGCTTCGTCGCCACAACAATCATCGGCTTTTCCGCCAGCGCTGGGCTGAACGCGGCAAGCTCGTGCTCGATAATCTCAAAATCGTGCACCGGGTCGTGGTCGTTGAAGTCGCTGGTATCCACCAGGTGCGCGATCAGCCGCGTGCGCTCCACATGCTTGAGGAACCTGATGCCGAGCCCCGCTCCCTCGTGCGCTCCTTCGATCAGGCCCGGTACGTCCGCCACCACAAACGTTCGTCCGTTCCCCGGAGCGGCGTCCGGATCGGCCGATACAACTCCCAAATGCGGCTCGAGCGTTGTGAATGGATACGCCGCAATTTTCGGCTTGGCCGCAGAAATCCGTGAAATGAGCGTCGATTTGCCCGCGTTCGGAAAGCCCACCAGCCCCACGTCCGCGAGCAGCTTCAGTTCAAGCCGCAAGTGGCGCTCTTCTCCGGGGCTGCCATCTTCGTGCTCGGTAGGTGCCTGGTGCCATGGCCGCACGAAGCGGGGATTGCCGTTGCCGCGTCCTCCGCGTCCTCCGCGGGCTGCGCGAAATCGCTGTCCCGGTTCGGTGAAATCGAAAAGCTGCTCGCCAGAATCCGCATCGAAAACAACCGTCCCGATGGGGACAGCGAGAATCATGTCTTCTCCCATGCGCCCATGGCATTTCGAGCCCTCGCCATGACGTCCGCGCTCGGCCCGGAATTCCCGATTGTAGCGGTATCGCAGCAGCGTGTTGTCATTCGGATTCGACTCCAGGTAAATAGCCCCGCCGTGCCCCCCGTCGCCGCCCGAAGGTCCGCCCCGCGGCACGTACTTCTCCCTGCGGAAGGCCATGCAGCCGTTTCCGCCGTCGCCGCCTTTCACTACAATCTTGGCTTCGTCAGCAAACATAGGTCGCTCGCGCGCTCAGGGAGCTATCGAACCCGCAGAACTAGCAAAAAGGATACGACAGGGATGGGTGGAAATACAAAAATACCGGCGCCCGCAAGGGGACGGGTCACAGCAGTGAGAAAGCAGGCTGTCCCATATTCCAGCTATGTAATGGGTTATTACAACGAGCGTTCAGTCCGCAGCTGCAGCAGCGGACTTCTTCTCATCGGCCGCGGCCGAGGCTTCTTCCACGGTAAGCACGCTGATGAACTTCCCGCGCCCGCCGCGATCCTCGAACCGCACCACGCCGTGGATCAGCGCGAACAAGGAATCGTCCTTGGCGCGCGCCACATTCTTCCCGGCCTTGTAGCGCGTGCCGCGCTGCCGGATCAGAATGCTCCCGCCCGAAACCACCTGTCCGCCAAAACGCTTTACGCCCAGCCTCTGGCCGTGCGAATCGCGCCCGTTTACTGAGGAACCGCCGCCCTTTTTGTGTGCCATTTCAAAAGCCTCTAGGAAAGTTGAATGTCGCCGACTTCAACGGCGGTATAG
>JBEKTG010000416.1:0-3527 GCA_049516275.1 Candidatus Acidiferrales bacterium | reverse complement strand
AAGGGCGGGTTCGTCGATCAATTCGCCGCGAGCGCAATTGACGAGAATCGCGCCCTTCTTCATGTGCGCGATCGCCTCGGCGTTAATTATTTTTTCCGTGGAAGGGCTCAAGGCCGTGTGCAGCGAGACTACGTCCGACCTTTCCAGCAATTCGTTCAACGTCACCAGATCGACGTCTACTTCCCGCGCGATAGCGGGAGCCACGTACGGATCGTACGCAAAGACCTTCATTCCAAACGCGTGAGCGCGACGCGCGACTTCGGTGCCAATCCGGCCCAGTCCCACGAGACCGAGAGTTTTCCCGCGGAGTTCCGTCCCCGAGAAAGCCGACTTTTCCCATTTGCCCGCCTGGATGGAGGCATTGGCTTGAGGCACGGAGCGAGCGACGGCGAGCATCAGCGCAAACGTGTGCTCGGCAACGCTGACGGAGTTCCCGCCCGGCGTATTCATCACGAGGACGCCGTGATGCGTGGCCGCGTCCATGTCCACGTTGTCCACACCCACGCCGGCGCGGCCCACGACGCGAAGCTTGGTGGCCTGCTTGAGCAGCGCAGGCGTCACTTTCGTGGCGCTGCGAACCACCAGGCCGTCGGCATCGGTAATCTGGGCGGCAACATCGGCGGCCGCCGGAGTGAGAATTTCCCAGCCCGTTTCACGAAGCAGCGCAATTCCACGTTCACTTATTTTGTCGGCGACAATAATTTTCATAGGAGTTCAAGGTTAACGATAGCCCGCACCCGTGTCAAATCCGGACACGAACTTTGGGTAGCGGGTCAGCTCCACCGGTTATGCTGCCCTTTCGGAGAAGTCCAGCAAGATCTTTTGCTGCCCTGCTTCGCCATCGGCCAGGCGCACGGCCTCTTGGAAGTCCTTCAATGAATACCGCACAGTCGCGGGCGACGTGAGTGCTCCGTTCGACAGCATGGCGAGGAGATCGCTCGTCGCTGCGCGCACTTCTGCGAGCGACTGGGAATTCACCCAGCGCGGAAGCCACCAGCCGCGAACCGTCGCTGTCGAATAAATCAAACGCGGAGCGAAGAGCGGCATGGTGAATTTCGCGGGGTCAGTCTGCCGGTGACTGGAGAGTGCTCCATACACCAGCATGGTTCCAGCGGGAGCGAGGTTGCGGGCAATCTCAGCGCCCAGTTCTCCGGCAACGCAGTCAATCGCTCGTTCAACGCCCTGGCCCGCGGTCAATTCCTGCAGGCGCGCCCGGAGATCCTCGTCGGCTGTGCAGATTACTTCATTGCCTCCGAGGTTGCGGATGATTGTTTCCTGCTCGCGCCGCCGGATGACGTTGATGGTCTTGAATCGATACTGCTGCGCCAATTGAAGCACCAACTTCCCAACGCTGGATGCGGCCGCCGTCTGCAGAAGCCAGTCGCCCTCCTTGAGATTGTGACCTGATCTCGTCAATGCCCATGCAGTCAGGGGATTGATGTAGGAAGTGGCGGCGGCCGAATCGTCCAGGCCATCGGGAACGGGCACAAGTCTCTCCACCGGACACACGATCTGCTCGCGCCAGGTGTTCCAGGTGCCGATGAAAACTACGCGAGCTCCAACAGCCGGAGATTGCACGCCCGGACCTACAGCCTCCACAATCTCCACGCCTTCGATGCCCGGGCTGGCTGGCAATTCCGGCTGATAGCCATAGCGCCCGCGCACCATGTGCAGATCGGACGCGTTGATCGGGCTCAGCAGCACTCGGACGAGCGCTTCGTCAGCGGCCACAGGCGGAGTAGGTATCTCTGCCAGTTGCAATACGCTCTTCGGTTCACCGGTATCGCGAAAGATCAGTGCTTTCATCCATATCTCCTGGATGTTTAGGCGACGGCTGATTCCGGCGGACGCGGCAATACCGCGCTCCGACGGTTCCTGATGAAACGGGACAAGTGGAGTATCCGGATAGCCGGTTTACAATGCGCCGGCCGCTTTCGCTGCGCCCTTCCGGGTCTCGATGGCCTTGACGGAGTTTTCAAAGGCCTTTTTCAAGACGCCTTGGCCAATGGTCCCGACCACCAGGCCGAGCGCCCATCCTTTGAGATTCTTGCCCTCGCGTACGACGACCACGTCGATGTCGGTGGTGCGATCCGGGTGGCGGGTGAAGTTGTAGGTGTGGCCGGAGGCGCCTCCCCAGGTGTTGGAGTCGGTGGTCGTAAGAACCACGTGGTTGGGATCGGACCAGTCGTAGTGCAGGAGTTCCCAGATGCCGCCCGAGCCTTCTGTGACGTCGGCCTGCGTAGTACCCAGGCTATGCACTTTGAGGTAGTCGTCGGCGCTGTTGCCGAAGAGCTTCGAGCGGCCAGGACCGAAGTCGGTGAGCCCCGCGATGTACTGCTCGGGCGTCAAGGTGGTTGTCTAGTGGAGGTGAATTGTGGACATTGCGTGCTCCTTTCTTGGGTGGTTTAAAGGGATTGTTATCTCATAAGCGGAGGGGATTGAGCTAGTGCCTGGTTAACGCCCGAACAGTAAACCGACCACTACCCGACTCAGACGACGAAGCGATAGCCGACGCCTCGCACCGTCAACAAATGGCGCGGTTTCGAGGGATCTTCCTCGAGATAGCGGCGAAGGCGCACGATGAAGTTATCGATGGCCCGGGTATCGGTGTCTTCGCGCAGGCCCCACACATCTTCGAGTATGGACTTGCGCGTGACCGTGCGTCCCTGGCTTTGCACCAGGTGACGCAGAAGCTTCGCTTCCATCAGCGTCAACTGGATCGTGGAGGCACCGGTTTGAAGCTCGAGAGTCTCGAAATTGATGGTCTTTCCCTCGAAGGAGAAGACCTGCTGCTGTGGAGGCGGCGGTTCCGCGATATTCCGGGCGCCAGTTTCCGGGCTTCTGGCTTCCTCTGTTCCACCGTTGGCACCGCGAAGCCATTCGCTTCGGCGCAGCAAGCCCTGTAATCGCGCGAGAAAAATCGGCAGCTCGAACGGCTTTGGCAGATAATCGTCGGCCCCGGCAGCAAAGCCTTGCAGCACATCTTCGGGCCGGCCTCGCGCGGTGAGCATGAGCACCGGCACGTAGTTCTTGGCCTTGCGCAGTTCGGTGGCCACCTCAAACCCGTTCGTGCCGGGCAGCATGACGTCCAATACGACGGCGTCAAACTTCTTGCCGGAGCGGAGCAGGCTTTCGATGGCCGATTCCCCGTCGCCCACTACGTCCACCGAATGTCCTTCGGCTTCCAGATTGAATCGCAGGCCGTCGGCCAGGTGCGCTTCGTCCTCGACTACGAGCAGATGGCTCACGCATTGCTCCTGGGCAATTCGAAGGTGATGGTGGTGCCGCGCGTCCAACCGGCGCTTTCGGCGAATACCCGGCCTCCATGCGCGCGGGCGATGGCGCGCACGATGAACAATCCCAGGCCTGTCCCCTTCACCTGCGAGGACGATCGCCCCGGCACGCGGTAGAAGCGCTTGAACACACGCTTCAACGCGTGGGCGGGGATGCCCACTCCGCGATCGCGGACCCGCAGCACCACGCGCTTCTCGTCGGGCGTTTCCACGCGGACGGAAATATCCACCTTG
>JBEKTG010000415.1:0-3531 GCA_049516275.1 Candidatus Acidiferrales bacterium | reverse complement strand
AAGGGCTTCGGCATCTGCCACGGTGGGCACCAGTGGGGGTGGTAACAATCAGGCAATAAAAATAACCAGGTCGTCTTCGCCAGGTTGTCTTTGACCTGTCGTTGGCTACACATGCCCCACCCTTCGTCACTGCTCGCGGAGGGTGGGGATTTTATTTTGCCTTGCGCCTCCCGATTTTCCGCTCTGCGCTTTTGTGATTGTCCTCATCACCAGCCTCTATTCTACGTAGCCTCTTTCGGCTCCATCTTCGGTACAATAGTGGATTCCACAATGGAAACCATGTCAGGCGACAGGACGATACTCGACCGCATTGTGGACGCGCGCCGCGCCTCGGTGGCGCATCGCAAGCGCGTGCTGCCGGACGTGGCCCTGAAGATGGCCGTCCAGAAGGCCGAGCCTCCCCGGGATTTTGCCGCCGCGCTCACGCGCGACAGCTTCAATATCATCGCGGAACTGAAGAAAGCGTCGCCGTCCCTGGGAATCATTCGCGAGACCTACGTGCCGGCGGAATTGGCTGCGTTGCTCGAAAAAGCGGGAGCCGCGGCGCTCTCCGTCCTCACCGAGGAGGAATTCTTCCAGGGCTCTCTCGGCCATCTGAAGGAAGCAAAGAAGGCCACGCAGATTCCCATCCTGCGCAAGGATTTTATTTTCGATCCGTGGCAGGTCTGGGAAGCGCGCGCCGCCGGCGCGGATACGTTTCTTCTGATCGCCGCCGTGCTTCCCGACGCAACGCTCCGCGAGCTTCTCGATCTGGGGCGCACGCTCCAGATGGAACCGCTCGTGGAGGTGCATTCCCGCGTGGAACTGGATCGCACGATTGCCGCGGGCGCGAAAATCATCGGCGTCAACAACCGCGACCTCCGCGACTTTTCCGTCCGCCTGGAAACGTCGCTCGAACTCGTCGAATCGATTCCGGACGATTGCATCGCCGTAAGCGAATCGGGATTGCACTTCCACGCGGACCTCGCGCGTCTGCGCTCGGCCGGGTTCGACGCGTTCCTCATCGGCGAAAACGTAATGAAATCCGCCGATCCGGGCGCCTCGTTGCGGAGCCTCATCGCTGGCGATGGAGCAGCAGCATCCTGATCGCGCCATGCCCAAAAAGCTCAATCCGAAAGTAAAGGTAAAGATTTGCGGCATCACCAACTGGTTGGACGCGCGCCGCGCCTTGGAAGCAGGCGCTGATTTCCTGGGCTTCAATTTTTACCCGCCCAGCCCGCGCTACATCGCTCCGGCAAAAGCGCGGCGCATCGTGCAGCGCCTGCCGAAAAAAATCTCCGCGGTCGGCGTGTTCGTGAACGAGAGCGAAGACCGGATTTTGGACGTCGCATCCACGGTAGGCTTCGTCCACGTGCAGCTTCACGGTGACGAGTCTCCCGGAGCGGTTGCACGGCTCAGCCGCATATTTCCGGTGATGAAGGCCATTCGCGTGCGAAAATCGTTCCGGCCCGCGCAGCTGGCGCGATTCAAGCACGCGCAAGCGTTCCTTCTGGACGGCTTTGACGCGCATCACTGGGGCGGAACAGGCAAAACATTCGACTGGCGCCTCGTGCCCAAGAAAAAGGGGGATGCCAGGATTTTCCTGGCCGGCGGCATCACGCCGGAGAATGTAGGCGACGCGATTCGCACCGCCCGGCCGTATGCAATCGACGTCTGCAGCGGAGTCGAAGCAAAACCTGGCAAGAAAGACCCGCAACGCATGAAAGCCTTCATGCAAGCGGTACGCGACGCACAAAAAAGCAAAAGCGGATCGAGCAAGAGGAAATCAAAGACGAGCAAAACGGCGAAAGGTACACGATGATGGCGACAAGTTCAGCAGGTTCGATCTCGCTGGTTGTGCCGGATGCGCGCGGCCGCTACGGCCCATACGGCGGCCGGTACGTCCCCGAGACGCTCATGGCGCCGCTCGAAGAACTCGAACGCGCCTACGCGGAAGCCTCCGCCGACCCCAGCTTTCAGGCGCGGCTCAGCAAGCTGCTGCACGATTTCGCCGGCAGGCCCACGCCGCTCCAGTTCGCCTCGCGCCTGACGGAACAATTCGGCGGCCCGCGCATTTATATCAAGCGCGAAGACCTGCTGCACACGGGTTCGCACAAAATCAACAATTGCCTCGGACAGGGTTTGCTGGCCGTGCGCATGGGCAAAAAGCGCGTGATCGCGGAAACGGGCGCGGGACAGCACGGCGTCGCCACCGCCACCGTCGCCGCGCTGCTCGGCCTTTCCTGCACGGTCTACATGGGCACCGACGACATGGAGCGCCAGCGGCTCAACGTCTTCCGCATGCGCCTGCTCGGCGCGGAAGTGGTGGGCGTCGATTCCGGCAGCCGCACGCTCAAGGACGCGATCAACGAAGCCATGCGCGACTGGGTCACCAACGTCCAGAGCACGCACTATCTGCTCGGCTCCGTCCTGGGCGCGCACCCTTATCCGCAGATCGTGCGCGATTTTCACAAGATCATTGGCGAAGAGGCGCGCGAGCAAATCCTCCAGGCCGAAGGGCGCCTGCCGGATTATCTTTTCGCCTGCGTGGGCGGCGGCTCCAACGCCATTGGCCTGTTCCACGCTTTTCTCGGCGACGCCGCGGTGAAAATGGTTGGCGTGGAAGCGGGCGGACGCGGGAAGACGCTCGGAGAGCACGCCTCCCGGCTGGCCGCGTCGGAGGGTTTCTCCGGCGCAAAGCCCGGCGTGCTGCAGGGAACCTACACCTACGTGTTGCAAACTCCCGACGGCCAGATTTCCACCACGCATTCGGTTTCCGCGGGACTCGACTACCCGGCCGTAGGTCCCGAGCACGCGTGGCTGGCCGAACTAGGACGCGCCGAATACACCGCCATCAGTGACGAAGAAGCTATCGAAGCGGCGCGCACGCTCGCCCGCAAAGAAGGAATCATTCCGGCGCTCGAATCCGCGCACGCGCTGGGCGAGCTCATCCGCCGCGCTCCCAAAATGAAGAAAAACGAAATCGTGATACTCAATTTGTCCGGACGCGGCGACAAAGATATGGACTTCCTCTCACGCTATGTCTGACACCACGATCCCGGGCGCGTCCATCACGAAGCCGCAGGCAAGCCAGTCTGGCGGGGGGGCAGTTGCGCAGCCCGCCAGCCGGATTACAAGGCGTTTCGAGGAACTCTCCGCCGCGGGCGAGTTAGGCCTGGTCGCCTATCTGACCGCGGGCGACCCGACGCTCGAAGCGAGCGAAAACATCATCCTCGCCGCCGCTGAAGCCGGCGCCGACGTGATCGAACTGGGCGTGCCCTTCAGCGATCCGGTCGCCGACGGCCCCGTAATCCAGCGTGCCAGCGAACGAGCGCTGCAAAGCGGCACAACTCTTGCCGGCGTTCTCGACCTGGCCAGGAGCCTTCGCGCCCGCACCGAAGTGCCGCTGGTTCTGTTCAGTTACTTCAATCCGCTCCTGCAAATGGGCCTCGAGAAATTTGCCCAAGCGGCGAACGCCGCCGGAATCGACGGCGTCCTGGTGACGGATTTAACCCCGGAGGAATCGTCAGAGTACCGCGCGATCGTCCGGGC
>JBEKTG010000414.1:0-3535 GCA_049516275.1 Candidatus Acidiferrales bacterium | reverse complement strand
TCACTTTGCCGACGCCAGGAATGCGGCGGACCTCAAGCGGCGCGAGGAAGCGCGCTTCCCGATCTGGAAGGACATGAAGAATGCCATTGCGCTTGGCCTGATCGGACGCGATCTTGGCAACGAGGCGCGAGGTGGCAATGCCGATCGAGCAGTTGAGAGCGGTCGCGCTTTTGACGGCCTCATGCAGAAGATGGGCCGCGCGCAGAGGGGGCCCGAGCAAACGTTCGGTACCGGTCATATCCACGTACGCTTCGTCGATTGAGGCCATCTCGACGACGGGGGAAAACCGATTGAGGATTTCGAAAACGCGTCCGGAGTATTCGCGATAGCGCTCCGGATGGCCTTCGACGAAGATGGCCTGGGGGCAGTGCTTGTAAGCGGTCCGCAGCGGCATGGCGGAGTGGACGCCGAATTTTCGAGCTTCGTAGGAAGCGGCGGAGACCACTCCGCGCTCATTGCTCTTGCCGCCGACGACTACGGGCTTGCCTTTGAGATTGGGGTCGTAAAGTTCTTCCACCGACACGAAAAACGCGTCCATGTCGACGTGGAAAATGGTACGTGTCACGGCTTTTCGCAGACTAACACGCGGGGGATTCCGGCGAGGTCGGGAAAGACCTGGATGTTGCGCCAGCCGGAGAGCAGGGCCGCGACATGGTTGGCAAGATCGAAGCCCAGTTCGAGCGCCAGGGTCCCACCTGGCTTCAGGACGCGCTGGGCTTCCGGTATCAAGCGCCGATAGACGTCGAGTCCCGATGTCCCGGCGAACAGCGCCATGTGCGGCTCGTGATCGCGCACCTCGCGCTGCAGGGCGCTGGCCAGGGGAATGTAGGGTGGATTCGAAACAATGAGATCGGCGGCGCTGTTGGCGAAGGGTTGGAGCAGATCCGCCCTGATGAATTGCACACGCGCGCCGAGCGTCACCGCGTTGTCTCTGGCGACGATCAGGGCCTCTGCAGACAAGTCCGTTGCGACTACAGGCGTGCCTGTTTCAATGGCCAAGGTAACTGCGATAGCGCCCGATCCGGTCCCCACATCGATCATCAGTCCATTGGACCGCCCCACGACCTTCTCAATCAGCAGCTCTGTTTCCGGGCGCGGGATCAGGACGTCAGGCGTGACGCGGAATTCGCGCCCATAGAATTCCTGCTTCTTCGTGATGTACTGGGTCGGCTTGCCCTTGATGCGCTCGTGAAGATAGCGGCCGTAGTGGATCCACTCAACTTCGCGAAGCTCCTGCTCGGGATGGGCGTAGAAGTAAGCGCGATCGCAGTGGATGGCGTGGGCGAGCAGCACTTCGGCCGTCAGGCGAGGGGCGATTACGCTGTTATTTTCGAGAAGTTCGGTGCCTTGCGCAAGAGCCGTACGGATGTTCATCCGTCACGCGGCGGCGCCTTCTTTTTGCAGCTTTTCGGCCTGGTAATGCTGGGTGAGAGCATCGAAGATGGCGTCGAGCTTGCCAGCCATAATCAGATCGAGTTGATGTAGTGTGAGCCCGATGCGGTGGTCGGTGAGTCGGTTCTGCGGGAAGTTATAAGTGCGGATTTTCTCACTGCGATCGCCGGTCCCGACCATGCTCTTGCGCTCCGCGCCGATGGCCGCCTGCTGCTTTTCGAGCTCGATTTCGTAGAGCCGGGAACGCAATACGCGCATCGCTTTGGCGCGATTCTTGATCTGCGACTTTTCATCCTGACAGGAGACGATTACGCCGGTGGGCAGATGCGTGATGCGAACCGCCGAATAAGTGGTATTGACAGATTGTCCGCCCGGCCCCGAGGAGCAAAACGTATCGATGCGAATGTCTTTCTCTTCCACCTTGATTTCGACTTCGTCGGCTTCCGGCAGAACGGCTACCGTGATGGCCGAGGTGTGGACGCGCCCCTGCTGCTCGGTCTCCGGCACGCGCTGCACGCGATGCACTCCGCTCTCGTACTTGAGTCGGCTGTACACGCGATTGCCGCTGATCAGCGCGAGGACTTCCTTGAGGCCGCCCACGGACGACTCGCTGGCAGAGGTGACTTCCACTTTCCAGCGCTGCGTTTCGGCGTAGCGTGTGTACATGCGGAAGATCTCGGCGGCGAAGAGACTGGCTTCATCGCCACCGGTGCCGGCGCGGATCTCGAGCACCACATCCTTTTCGTCGAGCGGATCTTTGGGCAGCAGCAGCACCTTGAGATCCTGCTCGATCTGAGTCAATTCCGGCTCAAGATGTTCGATCTCGAGTCGCGCCAATTCCTGCATGTCGGGGTCGGACTCGAGGAGCATGGCTCTGGCCTGCTCAAGCTGCCCGGCGCCCTGCTTGTAGTCGCGATACTTAGTAACGATTTCAGAAAGATCGCTGTGCGCTTTCGAGACCTTGCGATATTGCTCGCCATCGCTGATAACGGCGTGGTCGGCCATCTGCGCGGTCAACTCTTCAAAATGCTTTTCAATCTGATCCAGCTTCTTCGAATATTGCATGGCGGAATCAGGCGATGACGAGTTCGCCGCCCTGTTGGTTCTCGAGCGCCATGGCGCCATCGAGAGCGCGGATTGCCACCGCGGCTTGTTCGTCGGAGGGGGGTTGGGTGGTGATGCGCTGCGTCCATAATCCCGGGGCCGCGAGGGTGGCGAGGAAAGAGCCGCGCCGCTTGGCAGCGAAACGGATCAGTTCATAGCTGAAGCCGGCGATGACCGGCAGCAGGACCACGCGAATGGCCATTTTCGCGGCGAAGGTATGGACCGGAATAAACATGTAAACCACCATCGAGATCAGCATGATGACGAACATGAAACTGGTTCCGCAGCGGGGGTGGAAAGTGACGAATTTCTGAGCGTTTTCCACGTTCACGGGCTGGCCGGATTCGAAGTTGAAGACGACCTTATGCTCGGCGCCGTGATATTCGAAGACGCGTTTGATGTCTTTGGCGCGAGAGATTCCATAGAGGAAGCCGACGAAGATTGCGAGGCGAATGATGCCGTCGACCAGGTTGAAGAGGATCTGGCCCTGGAAGTCGGTGGCGTTGATGGCGGGAAACCAGTTGCCCAGAAAGAAGGTTAGCTTGAGCGGGATCAGTTTGTAGAGCGCGAGGAAGAAGACCACCGAGAAGATTACCTGCGCGGTCATCATCCAGGAGGAAATTTCGGGCTTGGCTTCCTTCGATTCCTTCCCTTCTTCGAGCACGGCGTTGGCGGAAAAACGCAGCGCCTTCATGCCCAGCGACATCGCCTGGCCGAGAACGCCGAGGCCCCGTAGGACGGGCCATTTAAAGAACTTATGTTTATCGGAGACGCGCGAAACGGGCATCTCTTCGGTGACGATTTCGCCCGTTGGTTTGCGTACGGCGACGCAATAACTGTGCGGGGCGCGCATCATGACGCCTTCCATGACGGCCTGTCCACCGACCAGCGTTTCCTCGCCGCTTTCGAGGATGGGGAGCATCTGTACGTGTAGAAAAAGGCGGAAAAAGCTGCGGAGTGACATTAAACCTCTGAAACTACATTATACGAACAATGGAACGAAGAATGGACAGGCGGTAGCGCCCGTCCCACTTTAACC
>JBEKTG010000413.1:0-7763 GCA_049516275.1 Candidatus Acidiferrales bacterium | reverse complement strand
ATCGCTCACGAGATTGACCGAGCTTTGCAGGCCCAGCCCGCTCGGGTCCGTCACTTTCAGGCGCAATTCGCCGCTGTTGCTCTGCGCGAAAACCGACACCCCTCCGAGAAAGAAAAACACGGCCAGAAGACGCCTGGATGCTGCGCGGGCTTTAGGGTGTCGCTTCATCCCGAGACTCAGAATAGACGCTGATGAAATGCTAGCAGGTTTCAGCTTCGGATGAACCGCGAGGTTTGGCCGCCTTCGGGTTGTAGTCGGCCCAGGGAACAACCAGGCTCAAACGATATAAAGGGAACTTTTAGGACCGGCCGCGGTAAGACATAGTGAGCCCGAGAAGAAGGATGCTGGCCTGCCTTGACCTGACCTGTGGATGAATCCATTCAGATACGAATCGAAAAATCAAGGGTGACGCAAAATTATCCTGGAAAAACGATGCTTTATGTTGCTAGTGCAAATGCGCCCAGCCGGGCGAGAATAAAAGACATGACCATTCTGTATTGCCGTCGCCGGTTGAAGATCTCTCACCTGGGAAGTGTGGTGCTCGGTTTTCTCATCTTTGTTTGTTCGTCCTGGGCTCAGCAAAACCAAGCTCCGGCTCACACTCAGAGTCCGGATACATCTTCTTCCTCTTCGCCATCCGTGGAACAGCAGCAGGATGAACGAGAAACAGGGACGCAGGACCAAATCGCCCCGAAGAACGACCGGCTTTTCGGGGTGATACCCAACTACACAACCGTGGAAAATCAGGACCGTTTCAGCCCGCTTTCGGCCAAGGGCAAGTTCAAACTTGCAGCGGACAGTTCCTTCGACCCATATACATTCCCCTTCATCGGTTTTATTGCCTTGATCGGCCAGGCGGAAAACTCAGAACCAGCTTTTGGGCAGGGTTTCGAGGGCTACGGGAAGCGGTATGGGACGGCCTATGGCGACGCGATCATCGGCACGTTCATGACTACCGCGGTGTTCCCTTCCCTGCTTCACCAGGACCCTCGCTATTATCAATTGGGTAAAGGAAGTTTCGTTCATCGCAGCGAGTATGCCGTCAGCCGGATATTCGTTACCCGCAGCGATTCCAGAAAGCGCGAGTTCAATACCTCCGAGATCGCCGGGAATCTTGTGGCGGCGGGCATTTCCAACATCTACCATCCTGCGGAGGACCGCACTATTGCGAACACGCTGAGCGTTTGGGGAACCGATATCATGTGGGACACGGTGGCAAACGTCGCGAAAGAATTCTGGCCCGATATTCGCGCGAGGATTACCCACAAGCGTCCGGCCGAAGCCGACACGCCATAAGTAGTAATCAGCGCATAACCTGCCGCTTCGATCTTCTTCTCTGACAGCTTCGGGACCTTGCCCTGAGACAAAGATTAATTCAGGACGGGGTCGAAACGTGATACAACTCACGATTCGACTCCAGCGTCTTTCTACCGAGCGTTACCGAAAGCAGCTACCGAAAGCGAAGACCCGGCACACATGGCGAGCACGCCCAAGGCTCCATCCCAACCGCCCCGAGACGACAGCGAAAAAAGCAGTGCGCAGTCGGCGATACTGCTGGCGGCTGCCGTGCTTCTGGTTGCGGCATTCAGCATTCTGTTCGGGCTCCAGACGCTGGTGTGGTTCAACACCAAGCGATGGACGTCGCAGAATCCATGGCTCGCCGACACGCCGCAGCCTCTGGCGGCCGCGTCCTCCGCTGCCCCTGATGTGTTCGCGCCCCCGGCGGCAAAAAACGGAAAGACGGCAAAACCCGCGCAGTTAAAGGCGTATGACTACGAGTTCACCGCGCCCTGGCCTGGAAACGTGAAGACCGTGCCGGGGCTGAACCACGTCCAATTCCATTTCGCTTCGGGCCGGGTGATCGTGTTCTTCGATCCCGAATCGCAGCTGGACACCGTCCGCCAGATGAAATCCGGCGAAACCACGCAGTACCAGCAGTTCCAGAATATCTTCGGCGACCAGGCCCCCAACACCAATTATGAGCTGTACAAGACAGTCTATTCGGCTTCCCCGGCGCAGGACACCTTCCGCATCAATGTGCTTCTCCTGTGGAAGCTTTCTTTCGGCTTCGACGCCCAACCCGGCATTCATTCGTTCGAGTTGGGGAAGAACCGCGGATTCGAATTTGGCGACGCCGCCAACGGCGGCCCCGTGGCGCTGCGCCTGTTCGATGAAAAGGACGGGCAGTTCCGCTTGATATTCACGACGGCTGCCGGATCGAGCGGAACTTTTACGCAGGACGATATCAACCTGGCTGCGGGTTCGCTTCAGTCGATACCCATCCTCGAACGCTAGAAACAATCGAAGCAAAATCGCAAGAGGGATTCTTCGCGCGGAACCGGCGCTCAGAATGACAGCGTTTTTTCTTTGGCTATCCGGCGGGTTTATCGCGCGGCGCTGGCGACCGAGCCCACCGAATTCAGAACTTTCCGGTAATACGCTTCGTAGAGCGGGATCACGTCGTTCGCGCAATATTTGCTCCGGGCGCTCTTGCGCGCCTGCTGGCCCATCAGGCGGCCGCGGTCCGGCAGCGAGAGAATGTCGATCGCGTACTTGGCCGCCGTAGCCACGTCGCGCGGCGGGGCGAGATACCCGTCGACGCCATGCGTTACTACTTCTGGAAGGCCGCCGACATCGCTGGCCACCACGGGAACCTCACAAGCCATCGCTTCCAGCGCAGCCAAGCCAAACGATTCCATGTCACTCGGCAGCAGAAACAAGTCGGCCAGACCCAATTTTTCCTGCACCCGGTCCTGCTTGCCGATAAAAAACACGTCCTTCGAGAGGCGCTTCTTCCGCACGATAAATTCCGCCGCGCCGCGGTCCGGCCCGTCCCCCATCATCACCAGCTTGGCCGGCATCTTTTCGCGCACCAGCGCGAATATTTCCACCACGTCGGTGATCCGCTTCACGGGACGGAAATTCGAGAGGTGCATCAGAATCGGCTCGCCGTGGGGCGCCCAGCGCAAGCGCGCGTCCTGGTTCTCTGCGCGCATGTACACGTCGCAGTTCACGAAATTCGGGATGATCTCAATCGGCCGCTTGATGTCGAATTCCTGCAGCGTGCGATCCCGTAGGTGATTGGAGATCGTGGTGACTCCATCACTCTGCTCGATCGAGAATCGCGTGATGGGCAAATAGCTGCGGTCGTTGCCCACCAGGGTGATATCGGTGCCGTGCAGCGTGGTGATAAAAGGCAGGCGCAGCGGCGCGGCCATCTGGCGGGCGAGAAGCGCGCTCACCGAATGCGGAATCGCGTAGTGAACGTGCAGCAGATCGAGCGAGGCGGATTCGCCGACTTCCAGCATTTTGCTGGCGAGCGCAAGAGTGTACGGCGGGTGATCGAACAGCGGGTAGGTGGTCATCTCCACTTCGTGGTAGAAAATCCGCTCCGCGGCGGCTCCGCTGAGGCGAATGGGCATCGAGTAGCTGATGAAATGGACCTCGTGCCCCCGCGCCGCGAGTTCGATGCCCAGCTCCGTGGCCACCACGCCCGAGCCGCCGTACGTCGGATAGCATGTGATTCCGATTTTCACGCCCGCCCCCTGCATTAACGCTGTTTACGCTGCTGTACGAACGCCCGACCTGATTGCCGGGCGCGTGCGTCCTGATTGACGCTGGTTACCCGCCACGAGACCTCGCAATTAGACGACGCAACAGGCCCGCAGGGTTCGAGGAGTTTTGCGGGGATGGCGGGTGTCTGCCGGCTAGCGGTTTGACGATTGGGCAGGAGCCGCAATCGAGCGTGCCCCGTTCTTTCCCACCGCGCGGACGGCGAAGAAATGGTTGTCGGTCGAGACCCCTTTCAGCACCGCTTGCCCGGGCGCCTCCACAAAATCGTAAACCTCCCAGCGAGGATTCGTCGTCTCGCGCCACAGGATTTCAAAACCGGCCCGGCCGGCATCGTCATTGGCGGTCCACGTAAGCTTGGCGTCTGGCGTCACCCCGCCGGAAAGCTTCACATCTGAAGGTGGCGCGGGCGCAAGCCCCAGCTGGCGCAAGGCCTCCGCATTGTCGCGAGCGACATTTCCCATGAACTGGTAATTCAGATACTTCGGATCGTCGCCATACTCGACGCTGTCTTCCGTGCGAGGAGTCTGGTGCTCGTGATGATAATCCTCGAGCGGCTCGGTGAAGCGGACGGCCGGCAGCCCCGCCTCGTAGAACGGAAGATGATCCCCGCCACGGCCCAGCCGGTCGCTGTAAAAGACGCGAGTCGGCGTCAACGCCCGGGCCCGCGCCCGAAAACAACCTTGCGCGGTGAGGCCCGCCTGGCGCGAAATCGGCGCCCACGATATCGTTGTCGAGCATTCCACCGACCGTGTACCCGTGCTGCTTCGTCCATTCCAGCAGATGGCTCGATCCGAGAAGACCTTGCTCTTCGCCTGAAACCGCTGCGAAGAGAAGAGTCGCGCGAAACGGACCGCGGCCCTCTGCGCCCGCGCGGCTGAGCAGGCGCGCGCACTCGACGCTCACGGCCGTGCCCGATGCATCGTCATCGGCGCCGGGAGCATCGAGCGTGGGATCCATGAAGTCGCTGGCCATGCTGTCGAAGTGTCCGGAAACGATGAATAGCGTCTTCGAGAGCGTCTCGTCCAATCCGGGAAGGATTCCGTATACGTTCTCGAGGTGCGCCGGCATATCGTGCGTGCGATGCGCGGTCGCCTCAAAGGGATCAACGACCACCTGCAGCTTTCCTCCCGAGGCCGCGGCAATTTCGTTCATCCGCGCCACGACGGCATCGCGCCCGCAGCCGATGCCGCGCACGGGATCGGTCCACGAGGAAAGCGTGTGGCGCGTCTTGCATGCAACCAACGATTCCACAAGCTTGCCCATGCCGGCCTCGTCGACGTCCGCATGCGAAATGGCGTTATTTGGCATCGGCACAACCGTGGAAACCGCGTGCGGATCCGCAGGCTCTGCGGGGTCCAGCGTGCGATCGCTTTGCGGCGCGCCGAAAAGCGCGCATACGGGCAGCGCAAGAAACAAAATCGAGGTCCAGCGCAGTTTCGCGAGAAGTGACATCGTAAAATCTCCGGGCTTCAAAAACTCACGGCGAGCGGCATAACCCGAACTGTACATTCAGCCGCATTTCGAGTCGAGCACAGTCTTGCGACACGAAAGGATTTTCAGAGACGCGCACGTGCGCGTGGACTTTTTTGGTAACACGCTCCGTAAAGTGCCGATTTCGATAGCGCATTGCGCCCATTTATGCTATCCATCTGATGTGCATCGTGAATTCCATCCGCGTTCGTTTCAATTTCTTGTCTCCACTCATGAGTTCTTCCGGCTCCTGAGCTACACCGCCAGCTATTTCTAACTGAAAACGCCCTACAGCGCTCTTTTGTCTACGGGTGTTTTCATTTTCGAATTGAAGCGAGGAGGCAACATGAGTTCCACTGTAGTGAGTTCCACGGCAACGGCAATCGCGAGCCCCGTATCTTCTTTCCTGAAGCATCACTTTCGCCACTTCAACGCAGCCACGCTGATCGACGCGGCGGAAGCCTATGCCGGCCATTTAGCCCAGGGCGGAAAGATGTTCGTGACGCTCGCGGGCGCCATGAGCACGGCCGAGCTGGGGATTTCGCTCGCCGAAATGATTCGCCAGGACAAAGTCCACGCCATCTGCTGCACCGGCGCCAATCTCGAGGAAGACGTCTACAACCTCGTCGCGCACGATCATTACAAGCGTGTGCCCCACTATCGCCAGCTCACGCCCGCGCAGGAAGTGGAGCTGCTCGAAAGCCATCTCAACCGCGTCACCGACACGTGCATCCCGGAAGAAGAAGCCATGCGGCGCATCGAGCGAATCGTCGTCGAGGAGTGGTACGCGGCGGACCGCGGCGGGCAGCGCTTCCTGCCTCACGAATTTCTGTACAAAGTGCTCAAATGCGGAAAGCTCAAGCAGAACTACCAGATAGATCCCCGGGACAGCTGGATGCTCGCGGCCGCGGAAAAAAATCTGCCGCTATTCGTTCCGGGCTGGGAGGACTCCACGCTGGGGAATATGTTCGCGGCGCAGGTGATTAGCGGCAAAGTGAAGAATGCGACCACTGTTCGCGGCGGCATTGAATATATGATGGCGCTCGCCGGATGGTACACGGAGGTTGCTGGAAAAACTCCTCTCGGATTTTTCCAGATCGGCGGCGGCATCGCGGGGGATTTTCCGATCTGCGTGGTGCCCATGCTCCATCAGGATCTGCGGCGCGAAAACGTCCCGCTGTGGGGCTATTTCTGCCAGATCAGCGATTCGACCACGAGCTACGGCTCCTATTCTGGCGCGGTACCCAACGAAAAAATCACCTGGGGGAAATTAAGCGTCGATACGCCGCGGTTCATCATAGAATCCGACGCGACAATCGTGGCGCCGCTGATCTTTGCCTGCGTCCTCGGCTGGTAAGACTGGGCACGGCACTGTAATCGAAGCGCGGTACACCATCTCCAGGAAAGTCATGGACGAAATATCCCCCATCATCGCATCCCTGGAACGCGCCCCGGCGATTGTCATTCCGCTGGTCAACGAAGTTTCTCCCGCGATTCTTAAGCGACGCCCGAAGCCCGGCAAGTGGTCCGCGCACGAACACGCATGCCACCTCGCCACGATTCATCCGGTAATGAACGCGCGGCTGGACTTGATGCTCTCGGACCCGAACGCGCGCATCACTCCCTATTTCCCGGACGCCGAGGAAGAAAACGGCGCTTTATTGAAGAAAGACCTCCAGGAAGAAATGAAGCGTTTTTCGTTCGATCGCCGCAAGCTCATCGAACGCCTGAAGAAATTATCGCCGGAGGACTGGAGCCGGACAGCCGAACACGGCGAGTACAACCACTACTCCGTGTTCATCATGTTTCGCCACCTTGCCATGCACGACATGTTCCACGCCTACCGCATCGAAGAATTGCTCCTGAAAAAAGACTGGGAATAACTTTTCACTCACAAGACGGAGACGAAATGAAGCTCGACCTGCTGGCGATTGCGCCGCACCCGGATGACGTGGAACTCACGTGCGGCGGCACCATGATCAAGATGGCCCAGGCCGGCTATCGCACCGGCATCGTCGATCTCACCCGGGGCGAAACGGGCACCCGCGGCACGCCTGAGACCCGTCTCCGCGAAGCCGCCCGCGCCGGGAAAATCATGGGCGTGCAAATTCGCCGGAATCTCGGGCTCCCGGACGCCCACCTTCACGTTTGCGAAGAATACAAAATAGCCATAGCGGAAGTGATCCGCGAACTCGAGCCTCGCACCGTGATACTCCCCTACTGGGAGGGCCGCCATCCCGATCATTACACCGCCGCGATCCTCGGCTACGAAGCCTGCTTCATCGCCGGATTAAAGAACTACTCGCTCAGCGGAGAGGCTTTTCGGCCGTTCAAGATCATCTACGCGGCCGCCTATCATAGCGTCGTGCCCACTTTTGCGGTCGACATCACAAAACAATATGAACGCCGCAAGCGCGCGATTCTGGCCTACCAATCGCAGTTCCGCGCGCCGAAGAACGAGAAAAAATCCAAGAAAGTGGTATTGCCGCTGGATGAACTCGAGGAACGGATGACGCTTACCGCCGGTTCCTACGGGCGGATGATCGGAGTGAAATACGCCGAGGGCTTTGTTACCAAGGAGATCCTGCGTGTGGACGACGTCGTTACGATGCCGGTCCGATCGATGTGAGGAGATCGATGTGAGGAGCAATTGCCAAAGCGGCAGGACTTAGAATTCGTCCGATTGCTGGGCGAAACTGAAGCCCGGCAGGGTCTGGGCC
>JBEKTG010000412.1:0-4871 GCA_049516275.1 Candidatus Acidiferrales bacterium | reverse complement strand
CCGAGTTGCGTGAGGTGCAGCATCTGCGGCGCTTCGGTGGCCGCCATGGAGCGCACTCCCCACACATACGCGAGAAAAGCCGGGGCGATTCCGAAGCTCACCACGTCGGCGAGCGAATCGAACTGCTTGCCAAATTCGCTGTTGGTGCCCATCGCGCGGGCCACGCGACCGTCGAGGGAATCGAACAGGATGGCCACGCCGATAGCGCGCGCCGCGTTGTCGAGATCGGACGGAGCGCCTTCCAGTGTGGCGAGCACGGCGTAATAGCCGCACAGCAGGTTGGCGACGGTGAAAATTCCAGGGAGGATATAAATGCCACGCCGGTGCCGGTGATTGCGAAGCAAGCGGGGAGAATCGTCTTCGTGCCCGATCGGGTCTAACTCGTTGAATTCCATTTCGCCAGGACGCTTTCGCCGCCTTTCACTTTTTGTCCGCGCTGCGCGACTACCTGCGCTTCCATGGGCAGCCACACATCCACTCGGGAGCCGAAGCGGATCATTCCCACATGCTCTCCCTGGGCCACTTCTTCGCCCTTGCGCTTCCAGCATATCACGCGGCGCGCGATGGCCCCGGCAATTTGTTTGAAAACCAATCTCCCACGTGGCGTATCCATATAGATCACGTTCTGTTCGTTCTGCTCGGAGGCCGCCTTGCGCATCGCCGCGTAAAAGCGTCCGGGCTTATAGACCACCTTAGCGATTTTTCCCGCCACCGGCGCGCGCTGCACGTGTACGTCCCAAACGGCGAGAAAAATGGTGATACGGTGGCCCATCGTGGATTCGAACTCCTCATCCACGATCTCGATTACGTGGCCGTCCGCCGGAGACACTACGATATTCGGCTCGGGGGGAATGTTGCGGTGCGGGTCGCGGAAAAAATAAAACACGAACAAACCCAGGAAAATCAGAACCCCCGCCGCCCAATACCATCCGAAGCCCAGGCACAGCACGGCCAGCACGAGCGGCGGAGCCGCAAACCCGTACGCATCTTTAATCATTCGTCATTTTTCTCGGTGAGGTGAATTCGGGAACCACGCGAGTGCGGTGCGGCCGTCCCGGTGACTCTGGATAAAAAGACACCGGTATTGTACGACAGAACGGAGAGGACTGCTCGACGCTTGCAGCTAGTGCTGCAGCGAACCCTGATGATACCGCGCTACCATCATTTCCATCTCGTCTTTCAAACGCAGCTTCAGCTTCTTCAGCACGGATTCCTGAATGAGATCATCGGCGTTGACGTAGGGATCGTCGTGAATTTGCTCTAACTGGACGGCACAGCGGAAATGCTCTTCTGCGAGGCGCCGGAATTCGGCGTTTCGTGCCAATAGGGACTGCCGTATATCTTCCGTGGTCGGCATTCGGTTCCCTCCTGGTTGAGTTGGGGTTCACATAATTGAAACAATTACCACAACTGCGCGGGCAATCCAATAGTCTTTAACGAAATTTTCACAGGCGGCCCTGAGGCGCAAACCCCTCAAGGCCCTCATCCCGGTAACCGGTAAGGCGTTGCCTCGCGAAGCGGAACGAGCGTACGATGCGCTGGTCAAGACTTCGGCTAGCCATTATTGGGAGGCTCCTTGTGATCAAGCTCACATTGAGATCGGGATTCGTGGCGATCGCTGGGATGCTCGCGCTGGCAATTGCCATTCCTGCACCGGCAGGAACCGGAGAGGCGAAGCTTGCCGCAAACCCAACTCCGTCAGGCGCGTCGCTGCCGCCCGTCGTGTACTTCTCCAAGCAGGAAGTGGACGCCAACTTCGAGCACCACAAAGGGAAGGACGAATCGCTCTACGACAGCGATTACGGCACCCAAAACTTCAAGATCAAGACCAGCCATCGCGAAAAGCCCACGCGCGCTGAAGTGCATATGACCTATACCGATGTCGTCTACGTGGTAAAGGGATCGGCGACGCTCATCACCGGCGGGAAACTCGTCGACATCATCACTCCAGCCACGTATCCCGACGGACGGCCCTTCTCGAAGGACGAAATCTGGGGACGGAGCATTGAAGGCGGCGAATCGCGCCACGTCAGCGAAGGGGACGTGGTCGTCATCCCCAACGGTGTGCCGCACTGGTTCAGTGAAATCGGGGCGCCTTTCTGGTTCTACAACGTAAAGGTGAAATAGCCCGCATTTGGTTCGATCAGGTCAAAGCTAGGAAGAAGCGGCCCTCAGTTCGTCCACAACTTCGCGCGGGATATGAAGATTGCCTCCGCGCCCCTTGCCTAGGGCCACGTCCGGCTTTGTCGAGCCGTGGAAATCGGAACCGCCCGTCCGCAGAAGCCCGTAATCCCTGGCGAGCGAAAGATAGAGTTCCGTGTCTTCGGGCGAATGATCGCTGTGGTATGCCTCGATGGCGTTGAGCCCCGATTCCACCATCTCCGGCAACACAGTTTGCACATCGCACTTCAGGCGTATCGGGTGAGCGAGCGAGGCGACGCCTCCGGCCTGACGGATTTTCTGAACCGCATCTAAAAATTCCGGTTCGTTTCGATAGACGTATCCTGGAGCGGATTCGTCGAGATAGTCGTCAAAAGCCCGTTGCATGGTCGGGGCGTAGCCTTTCTCCACAAGTATCTGGGCGAAGTGCGGCCGCCCCGTGAGCGCGCGTCCCCGGGCTTCGGCTTCTTCGATCGTGATGTCCATACCGAGTTCGCGAAGCCGGGCAGCCAGTCGTACATTGCGTTCACGCCGCGAAACCTGCAACTGCTTGATCCACTCCCGGAAACCGCTTAACTCATCTGTTTTGGTGAAATAGCCTAAAAGGTGAGACGAATGGCCTTGCAGCTTGGCGGAAATTTCGATGCCGCAGATCAATTCGATTCCGGCATCCCTTGCGGCCGAAAGCGCGCGATCGTATCCTGCGAACGTGTCGTGGTCGGTGATCGCAAGAATTCCCACCTGGGTGCGGCGGGCGATATCGATGAGCTCCGAGGGAGAATCCGAACCGTCCGACTCGTTGGTGTGGGAATGCAGGTCAATCAGCATGCGGAGGCGTTGGCCTGACGGCGCGGATTTCCCATGAGGATAGACGTCTCAATTTCTTCGGCTTTTCGAAACAGCAATGCCTAAGAATATCGCGAGTGGCCCGTAAATCGAAGCCCGGACCCGTTAAAAAGCGTTTACTGGCGGCGGGCGGTTGCTGGGAATTGTGCGCAAAGAGATCCCTCGTCCCTTTGCTTGCTTGGGATGACGACGGACGATAAGGAGACTCGAGCACATGGCGCAAATGTTCTTCTGACATAAGGAGAATGAATATGGAGATGCGGAACGGCCTGGCAATTATTTTGCTCGCAGGCATGGCGGCGATGCTGGGGGCTGGCGCATCCCACGCGCAGACTCCGGCGCCGAGCGCGGACGCGGCTGCCACGTCTATGCCCGCGGCGGGTGGGGTTGGGGCGCAGACTGCGACGCGCGGGGCGAATACGGCTGTTCCTAAGGACATCGATCCGGAGTCGCGGAACCGGCTGCCGGCGCCGAAGCGCGACGGGTTGAGTGATAACGACAAGAGGATTTTCGACGCTATGACGCACGGGCAGCCGGCTTCGGTGCGGCTGTACAGTCCGAAGCTGGCGCAAACGCTGGGCGATGCGCAGAACTACCTCAAGTCGGAAACGGGATTCGGGGACCAGTTGACCGAGATCGCGGTGCTGGTGGCGTCGCGCGAGATGGACAGCCAGTTCCTGTGGACGATCTGGGAAAAGCACGGGCGAGACTTGAAGGATTCGCGGCACATCGATGCGGGAATCATCGACGTGATCAAATATGAGAAGCCGGTGGCGGGACTTGGCGAAAAGGTAGCGCTTGTTATCACCTTCGGGCGGGAGCTGCTTGGACAGAGAAAGGTTTTGGCGGAGACGTTCGCGCAGTCGGTGCGTTTGTTCGGCCGCCGCGGCACTGTGGACCTGGTGGAACTGTTCTCCCAGTGGTCGGCAACCGCCACGGAACTGGAGGCGTTCGAGCAGCAATTGCCGGAAGGACAAAGGCCGTTGCTCCCTCCGCGGTAGGGTGTAACTTATCGACCGGGCTACCGAGTATGTGTGGCAACTGGCTAAGCATTGCGGCACGGATGAATCCGTGCTCTGACGAAAACCGGCGTTGCCACGCAGGCTCTAGAGGCCATGCGGATTCGGGCCGAGGCCTTTTTTTCAAAGGGGAGAGGGATATGGACTTGTCGAGAAGCGCCGTTGCTGTCGTGGTGGCCGGCATGCTGTCGGTTGTTGGAAGCGCTCGGGCGCAGACTCAATCGAATGTCGCAGACCCGGCTGTGGCGGCGTCGGCTCCGCTGCCGAAGGACGTGTATGCGGAGTCGCGGAACCGGCTGCCCTTGCCGAAACGCGAAGATGTTAGCGATGAGGACAAGACGATTTTCGACGAGATGACTCGCCACTCGCAGCATCCGTTGCCTCGGCTGTACGACCCGCCGCTGGCCAGGCCTATGAGCGAGGCGGGCTACTACCTCAAAAATGAGACGGGACTGCCTAGCCGGTTGATGGAGATTGCTGTGCTGGTTACGGCGCGACAGCTGGACTGCCAGTTTGAGTGGACGCAGTGGGAAAGCGATGGGCGGAACGCGAACGATCCGCGGCATATCGAACAATCGACCATCGATCTGATCAAGTACAACCGGCCCGTGGTTGGCCTCGGCGAGAAGGAGACGGCCATTATTGCTTTCGGGCGCGAGATGATGGGCGACAAGAAGGTTTCGTCCGCTACATTTGCCGATGTGCTGCGATTGTTCGGGCCGCGGCTTACGGTCGATCTGGTGGAGCTGATGGCCGGGTACTCCGCTTGCGCACCGGAGATGAGGGCTTTCGATCAGCAATTGAATGAGGGGCAGACGCCGCTGCTTCCTCCCGGAAGGAGCCACG
>JBEKTG010000411.1:0-8553 GCA_049516275.1 Candidatus Acidiferrales bacterium | reverse complement strand
GCGGTGCTGCTGATTTTTGTGATTCTGTTCGCGCTTTATGGCAACTTCAAGTTTCCTGTAACGATTGCGCTGGGCGTGGTGATGACCGAGCCGGTGGGGGCGTTGATCGCACTCAAGCTCACGCACACGCCTTTCAGCGTGTCGTCGGTGCTGGGACTTCTGGCGTTGATGGGAGTTTCGGTGGAGACGGCCGTGATTCTGGTTTCCTATATCAATAAGCTGCGGCTCGAAAACAGGGACATCCGCACGGCCACGCGCGAGGCTTCGCTCTTGCGGTTGCGGCCGATCATGATGACTGCCCTCGTCGCGTGCCTGGGGCTGCTGCCCGCGGCTCTCTCCACGGGAATCGGCTCGGATACGCAGAAGCCGTTTGCGATCGTGATCGTGGCGGGGCTGCTTTCGCGATTGTTCCTCGGATTCTTTGTGAATCCCGTGCTTTACGAGATGGTGGCGCGGGAGGGCGACGTGCTGCAGGTCTGATCGGATGCCCGGTTTGCGATATCTTATAGGGGTTGGTTTTTGACTTGTTGAAGCGATTGCCTCTCCGGTTGCTGGCCGTACCGCTGATGGTGGCGGTATTTGCGCTGAGCGTGCAGGTTGTCGCGCACTTCGACGGGAACTCTCACGACGAAGCGCACTGCACGTGCCAGGTCTGCCATATCGCACACGCGGCCATCCCGCAGCCGGCCGTGCAGACGCAGACTCAGATTCCTCTGCAGGTTACGATTTTCGCCGTTTTCGAGCAGTCGCCTTCGACCGCGGATTCAGCGAATACTCCCAGCATTCCTCGCGCGCCTCCCGCTTAGTCCCCGCTTACCTAAATAAAAGCGTTCTCCCTTCACTCGCCGCAAACCGAACGGCGCGTGACTACTCCACTTTCATTCGCTGCTGGCGATTGCGATCGCCAGGGCCGTACTTCATACAGGGAGACTAACTACGATGCGAATTGCGCGAGCAATTTTGGCAATGACGTTGTGCGTTTTGATTTGGCTGGTTATTGCGCCGGCGACCCGGTCTCAATCGGGCAATGCTTCTTCCATTTCAGGGACCGTGACGGACCCTTCGGGCGCGGTGGTCACGAATGCAACGGTGACGATCCACAATGCGGTGAGTGGGTACGACCGGACCGCCGCGACGGACGGCTCGGGCAACTTCGACTTCCCTAACGTGCCGTTCAATCCGTATCACTTGACGGTGGCGGCTCCGGGATTTGCATCGCATTCCGAGGATGTGGAGATTCGCTCCACTGTCCCGGTGAATCTGAAGATCGGACTCGAACTAGGCCAGGCGAATTCTTCGGTGACGGTGGAGGCCGCGGGCGACCTGGTGGAAACCGAGCCGACGGCACATACCGACATCGACCGTCAATTGTTCAGCCAGATGCCGCTCGAGAGTTCGTCGTCTTCGGTTAGCTCGCTGGTGACGCTGGCATCGCCTGGCGTCGCGGCCGATTCCAACGGGCTGTTTCACGGGTTGGGTGACCACGCCGAGAATTCGTTTTCCGTGGATGGCCAGCCCATCACGGACCAGCAGAGCAAGGTGTTTTCGAACCAGATCCCGATGGAAGCGGTGCAATCGATGGAAGTGATCGAAGGGGCGCCGCCCGCCGAATATGGAGACAAAACCAGTCTGGTGATCGATGTGACGACGCGGTCGGGACAGGGTGTCACCACACCTCATGGCAGCGTGAGCACCGAGTACGGGAGCTTCGGATCGGCGAATGCGGGGTTCGACGTGGCCTATGGCGGGCCGAAGTGGGGAAATTTCATCGCCGTGAACGGATTGAATTCAGGGCGGTTTCTCGACGGGCCGGAGTTCGCGGTGATGCACGACAAAGGCAACCAGGAAAACTTCTGGGACCGGATCGACTACCAGCTTTCCGACGCGGACTCCGTCCACATGAACCTGAATTTCACGCGCTCGTGGTTCCAGACGCCCAACTCGTTCGATTCGCAGCTCGCAACGCCGTGGTCCGGCGTAGTTGTCAATAACGACGGGCTCGACCCGACCGGCCAGCGAGTAGGCCCGACGGATCAGCGCTCGCAGATTCGCACGTTCGACCTGGCACCCACGTGGACGAAAGTGATCAGCTCGACGATGGTGTTTACGGCGGGGGCCTTCGTGCGGCATGACGAATACAACTACTATCCCAGCGGAAATCCCTTCGCGGACCTGGGTCCCACGTCGCTTCAGAGAGAAACCGTGAGCCAGCTGCGAATGCTTACGAACGCGGGAGGCAAAGCGAGCTTCTCTTACGTGAAGGGCGTCAACAATCTCAAGGCCGGCATCCAGTATTCGCGGACAAACCTTGTGGAGAACGATCACATCGGAATCGTGGATCCGACATTTAATCCGGTGTGTGACACGGCCAGCGGAGGCATCGTAACGAATCCGCTGGTGACCGATCCGGCGGCGTGCGGAGCTCTCGGCTACACGCCCGATCCGTCGTTTAACCCGCTGCTGGGCTGCTACGACCTCACGAGAACGGGGCCGTTGCCCGCCTCGGACGGCTGCCCCGCAGGGCAAACCCGCAGCACCATTTATTCGCCGCAGCTTCCGCACGCGAACGTGAAGGAATTCTCGATGTACGTGCAGGACGCGATTACGAAAGGGAACTGGAATTTCAATCTGGGAATCCGCGGCGACATCTACAACGGACTTACCCATGCGCAACAGGCAGAGCCGCGTGTCGGCGTCGCATACAACGTGAAGCCGAGCGGCACGGTTCTCCGCGTTTCTTACGCGCGCAGTCTCGAGACTCCTTTCAACGAAAACCTCATCCTTTCGAGCATCGGATGCAATGACCCGGTGCTGTCTCCGCTGCTGCTCTGCACGCCTGGAGCGAACTCGCTGCTGAGCCCCGGCTTCCGAAACGAGTTTCACGCGGGGTTGCAGCAGGCCTTCGGCAAGCACTTCGTGGTGGACGGCGAATACATCTGGAAGTACACGCACAACGCATACGACTTCAGCGTGCTGGGCAACACGCCGATCACGTTCCCGATCGACGCGCGGATGTGACCAACATCAAGGGATTCTCGGCGTATGTGGTGATGTCGAGCGTGGCGGCGCGATTCTTCACGCCGCAAATCGGCGGGGCCGGCGCGACTCCCGGCGGAGTTTCCGTTTTCCGTATCGACCACGACGAACGATTCAACGAGACGACCCATGTGCAATATCAGCCGTCGAAACGATGGCCGTGGATCGGACTGAACTGGAGATATGACAGCGGGCTGGTGGCAGGGCAATTGCCCTGCGCGGGCGGAAATTGCGCGAACGGCCCCGCGGGAACCGATACCTCAATCGTGGATGTTTCTGGAATCAGCGCGGATCAGCAGTTTGAGGCAGGGCTATTCTGCGGATCGGTGCATGCAGCTCCGCCCACGCCGGGAAACCTCATCGGTACTCCGCTCAGCTCGGCGCTGGGCGTGAACTTGTGCCCGGCAAGCCAGTACGGGTCAACGCTCACCAAGGTTCCGGCGCCGGGCACGGAAGATGACGATCGCAATCCGCCGCGAATCGCTTCGCGCAATCTGTTCGACATTGCATTGGGCGACGACAACGTGTTTCACGGGGATCACTACAAATGGAGCGCGCGCATCACGGTAATCAACATCGCCGATAAGGTGGCCCTGTACAACTTTCTCTCCACCTTCAGCGGCACGCACTACGTGACGCCGCGAACCATCACGGCGCAGATCGGTTTCCACTTCTGATCGAAACGAATCGGATGGGAGGCGGCCTTGCAAAACGGCCGCTTCCTTCCGAATGTCCGTGAAACTCGCCCGCGTTCTTGCGGCTTTGCGGCGCGAGTTCCCTGCTACAATCGTTGGGGAGATGGCCTGCGACGCAGGTGACGTTGCGAAAGCCTTTTGAACCAACACTGGATCCCAGGGTGCTCGCGTCGACCTGCCCTTGTGCATGTTTCGAGCCGGCTTGCCGGTGCGGAAAAGCCTTAAAGCAGGCGCAGGGCGCCCGCCTTAACCGTGGGGTTCAGGGCCTAGCGCGCACGGCGAAGTGGACCGCTCCCTTCTCATTGCAATTCTCTCCGAAAACGAAGCACCGGGGTTTGCTTTGGCGAAACAGCTGCGGAGTTTTGCGGCCCAAGGAATTTGTGATACAGAAGGCATACGCAATGTGGGTGGTTTTCCAATCTGAAAGAGAGCCGCGGGAAAATTGAGAATTCTTTTTATTGGCGACATCGTCGGCTCTCCGGGCCGGAAAATCGTTCACGACCGCCTTGCGGACATTCTTTCGCAGCGGCAAATCGACTTGTGCATCGCGAACGGCGAAAACTCCGCGTCGGGATTCGGGATCACGCCCCGGCTGGCGGAGGAACTGTTCGCGTCCGGGATCGAGGTGATCACCGGGGGGAATCACATCTGGGACCGCCGCGAGATTCTGGAGTTCTTCCCTCACGAGCCGCGGCTTCTGCGACCCGCGAATTTTCCGAATGGGTTGCCCGGCAGCGGTCTTTATGTAGGTCGCGCCAGGAATGGCGTGCCCTATGCGGTGTTGAACCTGCAGGGCCGCACGTTTATGACGGCTCTAGACGGCTACGCGAGAGCTGGCCAAGATCCCGGCGGACGTGAAGGTGATTTTTGTCGACATGCACGCCGAGGCCACTTCGGAAAAGCAGGCGATGGGGTGGTATCTCGACGGAAAAGTTTCCGTTGTGGTGGGCACGCACACGCACGTGCCCACGGCGGATTATCACGTGCTTCCCGGCGGCACGGCCTACACGACCGATGTGGGCATGACCGGGCCGCATAATTCCGTGATCGGCATGGAGAAAGAAGGCGTGCTGCAGCGCTTTCTCGACGCGCTCCCGGCGCGATTCGTGGTGGCCGAGGGCGACGTGCAGATGAACACCGTCCTGATCGATGTGGACGAAGTCACCGGACGCGCCCGGTCGATCGAACGCCTCAATTTTCGCCTCGACTAAGTTATATTGAATCAGGAGGGGCCTCCCTTGAGCGACCGCGCCATGGCGACGATCCGTCCCGAAGCGATCCGCGCCGACATGCGCTTTCTTTCCGACAGCCTGCTCGAAGGGCGGCGGACCGGGACGCGAGGCCACGAGATCGCCGCAAAATTCATGGCCGCGCAATTCGAGGCGATGGGCCTCGATCCGGCCGGAGACAAGGGCACCTATTTTCAGAGCGTGCCGTTCCGCGGATCCCACGTGGATGCGTCACAAACAACGATGACCTGGACGGCGGGCGGCAAAGAGGAAGTTCTCGCGGACAAGCGGGATTTTCTGGCTTCCTCGGACCCCGGCCGCGCGGACGTTTCCGTCGAGGCGCCCGTGGTGTTCGTCGGCTACGGGATTACGGCGCCGGAGCTGCATCATGACGATTACGCGGGCGTCGATGCGAAGGGCAAAATCGTGGCGCTGATCTATGGAGCGCCGCCGCAGTTCGATTCGTCGTTGCGGGCGCACTATTCCTCGGGAATTACGAAGAGGGAAATTGCCGTGGCGCATGGCGCGGTCGGCTACGTGACCATGAACGATCCCAACCTGGAGCGTTTGTACAGCTTTCAGCACCGCGTGAATGACTCGGCTGCGCCCGATCTCAACTGGCTCGATCCGCAGGGGCGGCCAAACGACTATCATCCGGAATTGCGGGCGATCGCCATTACGAATCTGCCGGAATCGCGGAAGTTTTTCGAAGCCGCCGGGCATTCGCCGGACGACATCTTTGCGGCGGCCAAGGCGGGCAAGCTTGCTTCGTTTGAGACAAAGCTTACATTCAAGATTCATGTCGCGACGAAATCGGAGGATATGCACAGCCCGAATGTGGCCGCCAATCTGACGGGAAGCGATCCCGCGCTGCGCGGCGAGTACGTGGTATTCACGGCGCATTCCGATCACATGGGAATCGGCGTGCCGGTGCAGGGCGACAACGTCTATCACGGGGCGCTCGACAACGCTTCCGGGAGCGCGGAACTGCTGGCCATCGCGCGGGCGATGGTTACGCTGAACCCGCGGCCGCGGCGGTCGATCCTGTTTGTATCTTTCACCGCGGCAGAAGAAGGACTGCTGGGGGCCGACTACTTTGCACACTATCCGACCGTGCCGAAATCTGCGCTCGTGGCGGACGTCAATATGGATGAGGACCTGATGCTGTGGCCGCTCGAAGACGTGGTCGCTTACGGCGCGGAGCATTCGAGCCTGGGTCACGTGGTTCAGGACGCGGCAGAAAGACTGCATCTTACGGTGAGTCCCGATCCAGAACCCGAGCAGGTGATTTTTATTCGAAGCGACCAGTATGCGTTCGTGAAACAGGGGATTCCGGCGTTCCTGAGCGACGCCGGGGACAAATCCGATAATCCCGCGATACAGCCGGAGAAAATCGAGGAGCACTGGAAATCGACGATCTACCATTCGCCGCAGGACAGCATGGACCAGCCGGGGCTCGATTTCGGGGCGGCGGTGAAGTTCACGCAGTTCAATTTTCTGTGCGGGTATCTTGTGGCGCAGGCGCAGGAACGGCCCGTGTGGAACGCTCACGATTTCTTTGGCGACCGTTACTCAAAGAAATGACCCGCAAGAACTTCCGCCATTGAGCCCCTTTCGCATGCTAGAATAGTTGTGCGTTTGTAGCGTTTGTTGCTCCAGAAAACTCCTCATCAGGACTCATCGGGGCTGCAAGACTGCGCAGGCAGCCTTTTCTCTCAGGGAAGCGAACCGATGACTACATCTATACGCAACATCGCCATCATTGCCCACGTGGACCATGGCAAGACGACGCTTGTGGACGCCATGCTGCGCCAGAGCGGCATTTTCCGAGCCAATCAGGAAATGACCGACCGCGTGATGGATTCGAACGACCTGGAGCGCGAGCGCGGGATCACCATTCTGGCGAAGAACACCGCGCTGACGTACCACGACACCAAGATCAACATCGTCGACACGCCGGGCCACAGCGATTTCGGCGGCGAGGTGGAGCGCGCGCTGCGCATGGTGGACGGCGTGGTGCTGCTGGTGGATGCGAGCGAAGGACCGCTGCCGCAGACGCGCTACGTGCTGCAGAAGGCGCTGGCGGCGAAGTTGCCGCCGGTGATCGTGCTGAACAAGATCGATCGCACGGATGCGCGCCCGGCCGCCGTGCTGGATGAAATTTACGACCTGTTTATCGATCTGGACGCCACCGAGGACCAGCTTGATTTTCCCGTGGTGTACACGAACGCGAAAACCGGCGTGGCGCACGACCAGATCGGCGATTCGTCGACCAATCTGAAGCCGCTGTTTGAGAAGATCGTTTCCTCCATTCCGCCTCCCACGGGCGATCCGGGGAAGGTGCTGCAGATTCAGGTTACCAATCTCGACTACAGCGAATATCTGGGACGGATTGCGATCGCGCGGGTGTTTGAAGGAACTCTCGCGCGCGGCGCGGAAGTCGGCATCGCCAAGCTGAACGGCACGATCCAGCCGACCAAGATTACGAAGCTGTTCACGTTTCGCGGCCTCGAACGCGATGATGCGGAGACGGTGTTTGCGGGCGACATCGTGGGAATCGCGGGCGTGGAGGGAATCCAGATTGGCGAGAGTATTACGGATCTGGAGCATCCGGCGCCGCTCGAACCGCTTTTGATCGACGAGCCGACGCTGACGATGCTCTTTACCGTGAATACTTCGCCCTTTGCGGGGCGCGAAGGGCAATACGTGACCTCGCGCGACCTGCGCTCGCGCTTGCAGCGCGAATTGTTGACGAATGTGTCCTTGCGCGTGGAAGACAGCGCCTCTACCGATACGTTTCGCGTGCTGGCGCGCGGCGAATTGCAGCTGGCGATTTTGATCGAGACGATGCGGCGCGAGGGCTACGAGCTGATGGTGGGCAAGCCGGAGATCGTGGTGCGCGAGGAAAACGGCAAGCGCATGGAGCCGCTCGAGCTGCTGGTGGTGGACTGCCCGGAGTCGTTTATCGGCATTGTGATCGAGTCGCTGGGGAGCCGCCGCGGGGAAATGGTGAAAATGGTGAACCACCATTCGGGTCGCGTGCGACTGGAATTCCGCATTCCTTCGCGGGGATTGATCGGGCTGCGCGGGCAACTGCTGACGGATACGCGCGGCACGTCGCTAATTCATTCGCTGTTGGAGGGCTGGACGGAGTATAGCGGAGATATGGCTTCGCGCCTTACCGGGGCGCTTGTGTGCGACCGGGCCGGCGTTTCCACCGCGTACGCGGTGTGGGGAATTCAGGAACGCGGCGAGATGTTCGTGGGGCCCAGCGTGGAAGTGTATGAGGGGATGATCGTCGGCGAGAATTCGCGCGAAGACGATATGAACGTGAACATCACGAAGGAAAAGAAGCAGACTAACATGCGGTCCTCTTCGGCGGATGAGGCGATCCGGCTGGTTCCGCCGCGCGAGATGACGCTGGAGAAGGCCATTGAATTCATTGCCGACGATGAGTTTGTGGAAGTGACGCCAAAATCGATCCGGCTGCGCAAGAAAGTGCTGGATTCGAAGCGAAGGCCGAAGCGCTGGCAGGAGATTCGTGCGAGCGCTGAGGCTACCTCTTAAGCAAAACACCGGAGCGGGCCGCTGCT